>NZ_JHUV01000001.1 GCF_000619805.1 Sulfurihydrogenibium subterraneum DSM 15120
GTAGAGTTAGAAGTAGAGTTAATGGTACCAGTAGCTATGGAAGAGCAGATGAGATTTGCAATCAGAGAAGGTGGAAGAACAGTAGGTGCTGGTGTTGTTACTAAAATCTTAGATTAATGTGAGGATAAGCGATGCAGGAAAAAATTAGAATCAAGCTAAAAGCTTTTGACCATAGAGTTTTAGATCAATCTGTAAAACAGATAGTTGATACAGTTAAAAGAGGCGGAGGGCTCTTAAAGGGTCCTGTCCCTCTCCCAACAGAAAGAAAAGTTTGGTGCGTACACAGATCACCTCATAAATTTGAACAATCAAGAGAGCACTTTGAAATGAGAATTCACAAAAGATTGATAGAGATAGAAAACGCAACACCTCAAACTATAGAAGCTTTAATGGATATAAATCTACCAGCAGGTGTTGATGTTGAAATTAAATTAAGCTAAAAGGAGAGATGACGATGCCTAAAGGCATAATTGGTAAAAAAATAGGTATGACAAGAGTTTTTGTTAATGGAAAGGCTATTCCCGTAACTGTTGTTCAAGCAGGACCATGCTATGTTACATACATAAGGTCTAAAGATAAAGATGGATACGAATCAGTGGCCCTTGCCTTTGGAGAAAGAAAAGAAAAGAATACTCCAAAGTCTCTACTTGCTATATTTAATAAGGCTAATATCAAACCTAAAAAAATAATCAAAGAGTTTCCTCTAAAAGAGGGAGAAACATTAGAGTTAGGACAAGAAATAAGAGTAGAACAAGTTTTTGAAAAAGGAGATTTAGTAGACGTAACAGGAAAGTCAAAAGGTAGAGGATTTACATCTGTAATGAAAAGATGGGACTTTGCAGGATTTCCAAGGTCTCACGGTCATAGATACCACAGGGCAGTTGGTTCTATAGGTTGTAGAACAGAGCCAGGTAGAGTTTGGAAGACAAAAAGAATGGCAGGACATTATGGTAATGAAACTATAACTGTTCTTGGATTAGAGGTTGTTGATATTATCCCTGAGAAAAACGTTATCCTTTTAAAAGGGTCAATACCTGGATCACCAAATTCAACGGTTTTCTTAAAAAGTAGTGTAATTGCAGATAGAAGAAAAGGAAAATTAAAATTAGCAAAATCAAAAGCAGCTTATGCACAAACATAACTGGAAGAGGTGAATTAAATGGAATTCAACGTAGTTAACAATAAAAATGAAACAGTTGGAAAAGTAAATTTAAAAGAAGAAATTTTCCAAACTGAAGTAAATCAAGGAACAGTTTGGGAAGTTATAAAATGGCACTTAGCAGCAAAAAGAGCAGGAACTGCAAAAGCGAAAACAAGGGCAGAAGTAGCTGGTTCAAATAGAAAAATATACCCTCAAAAAGGAACAGGTAGAGCAAGACACGGGGACATAAAAGCCAATATCTTTGTAGGTGGTGGTGTTGCACATGGTCCCCATCCAAGAGATTATTACTATTCTCTTCCTAAGAAGGTTAGAAAGAAAGTTTTAAAAGGAGTTTTAACTTACAAATTAAATAACAACGAACTTATTGTGGTTGATGATTTTAATTTTGACCAACCTAAAACAAAAAATGCCGTTGAAGTCTTGAAGAATTTTGGTTTAGAAAATTCTAAAGTTTTATTGGTTTTACCTGAAAAATTAGAAAACGTTATAAAATCATTTAGAAATATACCTAAAGTAAAAATCTTAGTCTCTGAAGGGTTGAACTCTTACGATTTATTAAACAATGAAAAAGTTATTATGTTTAAATCAGCTTTAGAAAAGATTCAAGAGAGGTTAGCGCAATGAGAACTGTATACGATATTATAATAAGACCTGTCTTAACAGAAAAAGCAGTTAAAGATAACGAAAAAAACAACACTTTAACTTTTGAAGTTGCCATGGATGCCAATAAAATAGAGATAAGAAAGGCAGTGGAAGAAATATTTGGTGTAAAGGTTGAAGAGGTTAGAACTTTAATAGTTAAGCCTAAGCCAAAAAGATTTGGATTTAGATCTTCTGGTTTTAAGAAGGCTTGGAAAAAAGCAATAGTAAGAGTTAAATCAGAAAAACCTATAAATATAGCTGAATTAGTTTGAGGTGAGAGATAATGGGTGTTAGAAAATTAAAACCGGTGACAAACGGTACAAGACACGCGGTACTATACGACTTTGCAGAAATAACAAAATCAGAACCAGAAAAATCTTTAGTTGAACCTCTAAAAAAACATGCCGGAAGAAACAACCAAGGTAGAATAACCGTAAGGCACAGAGGTGGTGGACACAAAAGACTTTACAGGATAATCGATTTTAAAAGAGATAAATGGGGAGTACCTGCGAAGGTTGCTGCTATAGAGTATGATCCTAACAGAAGTGCTAGGATTGCTTTACTTCATTATTTTGATGGAGAAAAAAGATACATTATTTGGCCAGAAGGACTTAAAGTTGGTGATATAGTCAAGTCTGGTCCAGATGCAGAAATTAAAGTTGGGAATGCCCTCCCACTTGAGAATATCCCTGTTGGTACTTTAGTTCATAATATAGAATTAACACCAGGAAAAGGTGGACAGCTTGTTAGGTCTGCAGGTATGTCTGCTCAAATATTAGGTAGAGAGGGAGATTACATTCAAGTAAGACTACCTTCAGGGGAAATTAGGTTAATATACAAAAAGTGTATGGCGACAATTGGAGCAGTTGGATTGGCAGAACATGAGCTTATTGAACTTGGTAAAGCTGGAAGATCAAGATGGCTTGGAATCAGACCTACTGTTAGAGGTACTGCAATGAACCCTGTAGATCACCCTCACGGTGGTGGTGAAGGTAAAACTTTTGGTAAACATCCTGTTTCGCCTTGGGGCTTACCAACAAAAGGATATAAAACAAGAAGAGGTTCCAAGTACTCTGATAAATTCATAATCAAACGTAGAGGTAAATAAAGATGGGATACAAAGGTAAGTGGAACGAAAGAAATAAAAATCCATATGTAAATGAAAAAATACTTAAAAAGATCAGACAAATGAATGAAACTGGTGAGAGAAAAATAATCAAAGTCTGGGACAGAGCTTGCACAATTACCCAAGAGATGGTAGGACATACAATTGCTGTTTACAATGGTCAAAAGTTTATCCCTGTCTACATCCAACCTGAAATGGTGGGACATAAGCTTGGAGAGTTTTCTCTTACAAGAACTTTTAGAGGACATCCAGACAAGTCAGCAAAAGCTGTTAAGAAAAAGTAAGAGGAGATGAAAATGGAGAACACAGCAAGAGCAATTTTAAGATACGCTCATTTATCACCTTATAAAGCAAGGCAAGTTATAAACTTAATAAGAGGTAAAGACGTTGCTACAGCGTTAGCAACACTACAACAAATACCTAAAAAATCTGCAAGGATTGTAGAAAAACTATTAAAAAGTGCAATATCTAATGCAGAACTAAAAGGTATGGATATAGACAATTTATATATAGCAAAAATACATGCCGAAGAAGGACCAATGTTAAAAAGGTATACTCCAAAGGCTCATGGAAGAGCAACGATGATAAGAAGAAGATTCTCTCATATATACGTATATTTAGCTGAGAAACAGGAGGAAAAGTAAAATGGGTCAAAAAGTACACCCTATAGGATTTAGACTTGGAATAACTCAAGACTGGAGATCAAAATGGTACGCTGATAAAAAGAAGTACACTAAAACTCTTCATGAAGATTTAGCAATAAGACAGTTTATTCAAGATAGATACAGAGCTGCTGGTATAGCAGACGTTATAATAGAAAGGCTTGGTGATAAGTTAAGAGTTAAGATTTTAGCTGCAAGACCTGGAATAGTTATTGGAGCAAAAGGTGCTGAAGTTGAAAAATTAAATGAAACGTTAAAAAATATATCTTCTGCAAAGGAAATTCTTGTAAATGTGGATGAAGTTAAGAGACCAGAATTAAACGCTAAGCTTGTAGCTGAAGATATAGCTCTTCAACTTGAAAGAAGAGTTACTCATAGAAGAGCAATGAAAAAAGCTATAGACTCTTCAATGAAAGCCGGAGCGAAAGGTATAAAAACACAAGTTGGTGGAAGAATAGGCGGAGTAGACCTTGCAAGAAAAGAATGGTTTATGGCTGGAAGAATGCCACTTCAAACCCTCAAAGCTGATATAGACTACGGAACAGCAAGAGCTTCTACAAAATACGGAATACTTGGAGTTAAAGTTTGGATTTATAAAGGTGATAAGGTAGAAAGTAGAGTAGAAGAAGTTTTAAGTAAAGTAGAAGAAGAACTTAAAGTTTAATGAGTTAATTAAGGAGGTTTAAATATGTCTTTACTACAACCGAAGAAAGTTAAATGGAGAAAACAACAAAGAGGCAGAATGAAAGGAAAAGCCTCAAGAAGAAATCAAGTTGATTTTGGAGAGTATGGTTTACAAGCTTTAGAACCTTGTTGGATGACTTCAAGACAGATTGAAGCAGCAAGAATTGCAATAGTTAGGGAAGCAAAGAAAGGTGCAAAAGTTTGGATAAGAGTATACCCCCATAAACCTATTACTAAAAAGCCTGCAGAAACTCGTATGGGTAAAGGAAAAGGTGATTTAGATCAATTTGTAGCAGTTGTAAAACCAGGACATATTCTCTTTGAGTTAGCTGGAGTCCCAGAAGAAGTTGCAGCTGAAGCATTTAGAAAAGCAGGACACAAACTCCCTATAAAAACAAGAATGGTAAAACTGCAGGAGGTTTAGTATGAAATCAAGTGAGCTTAGGAAACTCAGCAATGAAGAGTTAAAGGAAAAAGTTATAGAGTTAAAAAAGAAATTATTTAATTTAAGATTCCAAAATAAAATAGGTTCTTTAGCTAAAAATAGCGAAATAAAACAGACAAAAAAAGATATTGCAAGAATCTTGACAATAATAAGAGAAAGAGAATTAACTAATAAATAATCAAGAGGTGAAGTAATGACAACTGAAACAAAGAAAAATATAAAAGAGTTTGTTGGAAAAGTTGTAAGTAATAAAATGGATAAAACGGTAGTAGTTGCTGTTGAAAGAAAATTTCCACACCCTCTCTACGGAAAACAAGTAAAGAAGACTAAAAAGTTTTACGCACATGATGAAGAGAACAAATGTAAAGAAGGAGATATTGTTAGAATAAGAGAAACAAGACCTCTTTCTAAATTAAAAAGATGGATTGTTGTTGAAATCATACAAACGTCAGCATAATCCTATTGATTTTACTTTTATAAAGTTGTATAATATTAGTTTGTCTTTCTAAAAAAGAAAAAGGAGAGCAGTTATGATACAGAGAGGAACTTATTTAAATACTGCTGACAATTCAGGAGCTAAGAAAGTTCAATGTATAGGTATACCTGGTGGTGCTAAAAAGATGCATGCAACTGTAGGAGATGTTATAACCGTAACTGTTAAATCTGCTATTCCTAACGGTACTGCTAAGAAAGGAAAAGTATACAAGGCGGTAGTGGTAAGAACAAAAAAAGAGATTGCAAGACCTGATGGAAGTTATGTAAAAGCAGATGATAATGCGGTTGTTTTATTAAACAACCAGTTAGAGCCAATAGGAACTCGTATATTGGGTCCTGTTTGTAGAGAGTTAAGATCAAAAGGTTTTTATAGAATTATTTCTCTTGCACCGGAGGTAATTTAATAATGATTAAGCTAAAGAAGGGAGATCCGGTAATTGTAATAGCCGGCAAAGATAAAGGAAAAATAAGTAAAATAAAACAGATAGTTAAAAAAGATGAAAAAGTAAAAGTTGTAGTGGAAGGCGTTAATGTAGTGAAAAAGCACGTTAAGGCTATTCAAGGTGTTAGAGAAGGTGGAATTTTCGAGATAGAAAAGCCTATTGACATCTCAAATGTTGCTTATTACGATGAAACCTTGAAAAAACCTATTAAAATTGGCGTTAAGATTATAGATGAAGGAAATAAAAAAGTTAAAGTTAGAATTAATAAAAAGACAGGACAAGTTATAGATAAAGTCTGGGAAAAAATTAAAAAAGAGGTATAGTAAATGGCTGCTGTAGTAGGATATAAACCAAGACTTCAACAAAAATACGAAGAAGAAGTTATTAAAAAATTGATGGAAAGGTTTGGGTATAAAAGCCCAATGGAAGTTCCAAGATTAAAGAAGATAGTTATAAACATGGGTGTTGGTGAAGCCGTCGGAGATATTAAGCAACTAGATAGAGCTGTTGAAGACCTTACAGCGATAGCAGCCCAAAAACCTGTTATCACAAGGGCAAAAAAATCAGAAGCTGCTTTTAAACTTAGAAAAGGAAACCCTATTGGAGCTAAAGTCACTCTCAGAAAAGATAGAATGTGGGACTTTTTAGATAAACTTATCTCTGTTGCATTACCAAGGGTTAGAGACTTTAGAGGATTAAACCCAAAATCTTTTGACGGTAGAGGAAACTATGCTTTTGGTTTAGCAGAGCAAATAGTTTTTCCAGAAATAGACTATGATAAGGTTGATAAAATCAGAGGAATGGACATTATTATTGAAACAACAGCAAGAACAGATGAAGAGGCTTTATGGCTTTTATCACTGTTAGGTTTACCTATTAGATCAGGAGGATAATAATGGCACGTAAATGTTTAGTTGTAAAATCTTTTCAAAAAAAACCTAAATATAAAACTAGGGTTCATTCAAGATGCCCTTTATGTGGGAGGCCGAGAGGTTATATAAGGCAGTTTAATATGTGCAGGATATGCTTTAGAGAAAGAGCATTAAGAGGCGAAATTCCAGGAATTAAAAAAGCAAGCTGGTAGGAGGAAATATAATGATTACAGACCCAATAGCAGACATGATTGCAAGAATTAATAATGCAATTAAATCTAGGAAAGATGAGGTGGCAATACCAAATTCAAAAATCAAAGAAAAGATAGCTGAAATTTTAAAAAAAGAAGGCTATATAGAAGATTACGTAATATCTGAAGAAGATAAAAAAGGGAATCAGGCAACTTTAATAATTAAATTAAAATACTTAGGAAGAAGAAATACAAAACCTGCAATTACAAAAATAGAAAGAGTTTCAAGACCTGGTCTTAGAAGATACGTTCCAATAGAAAACCTTCCTTACGTTCAAAAAGGTTTAGGTATCGCTATTTTAACAACGAATAAAGGTATCATAACAGATGCTGAGGCAAGAAAATTGAAAGTTGGTGGAGAAGTAATCTGCTACGTTTGGTAATAATAAAAGGAGGCTATCAGAATGTCAAGGATAGGTAAAAAACCCATAATCATACCAAAAGGTGTAGAAGTTAAGGTTGACAATGATAATACCGTAACAGTAAAAGGTCCGAAAGGAATGTTAACATACAAATTCCATCCTAATATGAAAATAAAAGTTGAAGAAAATCAAATAATAATTGAAAGACCTAATGATGAGTCTTTAAACAGAGCTTTACATGGTACTACTAGAGCTTTATTGAATAATATGGTTAAGGGAGTTACCGAAGGCTTTACAGAAGAGTTAGAGATCGTAGGTATAGGTTATAGAGGTGCAGTAAAAGGTAAAACTCTTGAACTTACCTTAGGATACTCTCATCCTGTTGTTTATGAAATTCCCGAAGGAATTCAAATTACTATGGAAGGAACCAACCTAATAAAAGTCTCTGGAATTGACAAACAAAAAGTAGGTCAAGTTGCTGCAAAAATAAGGTCCTTCAGAGAGCCAGACCCTTATAAAGGAAAGGGTATAAGATATAAAGGCGAAGTAATTAAATTAAAAGCTGGAAAAACTGTTGGTAAAAAATAATTAAGGAGTTGAAGAATGGCTGCTAAAAATAGGTCAGAAGCAAGAATAATAAGACATAAAAGAATAAGAAAAAAAATTTTTGGAACACAAGAAAAACCCAGACTTGCATTTTATAGAAGTTTAAATGCAATTTACGCTCAGATTATAGATGATGAAAAAGGTCAAACTATACTTTCTGCATCTACGATAGATAGAGATTATGTAGAAAAATTCGGTAAAAGAGGTGGAAAATCCATAGAAGATGCAAAAAAACTTGGAAAGTTTATTGCTGAAAAAGCATTAGCTAAAGGAATAAAAAATGTAGTTTTTGATAGAGGTGGTTTTCTTTATCACGGAAAAGTTAAAGCTTTTGCAGATGCAGCCAGAGAAGGCGGATTAAACTTTTAAGAAGGAGAAAGGTAATGGGAGTAAAGAATATTGAAAGATTAATAGAGCAAAGAATTAAAGAAAATCCTATCAATCCAGATTTATTACAGTTGGAAGAAAAAGTTGTAGAAATTAGAAGAACTACCCGTGTTATGGAAGGTGGAAGAAGATTTTCATTTAGTACCTTGGCTATCGTTGGAGATAAAAACGGGCATGTAGGGTTTGGTCATGGTAAAGCCAGAGAGGTTCCACCTTCAATAGCAAAAGCCATTGCAGATGCAAAGAAAAGATTGATAAAAGTCCCTCTTATAGAAGGAACTATTCCGCATGATGTAATAGGTGAATACGATTCTGCTGTAGTTCTTTTAAAACCTGCAAGAAGAGGTACTGGTGTTGTTGCAGGAGGACCTATGAGACCAGTACTAGAACTTCTAGGAGTAACTGATATTCTTACTAAAATAATAGGTAGAACAACAAATCCAAACGCTGTTGTAAGAGCTACTTTCGATGCACTTTTAAAGATAAAGAGCCCAGAAGAAGTTGCCAAAATAAGGTCTATTGATGAAGAGGTTATATTGAAAAACTACAAAATATACGCTGGAGGTGTACCAGTAAGATGAAAATAAAAGTAAAATTGGTAAAGGGTTTAGCAGGTAAAACTGAAAAACAAAAACTGGCTTTAAGATCTTTAGGGTTAAAAAAAATAAACGATGAAAGAATTTTAGATAAAAATCCGATGGTTTGCGGAAATTTAGAAATTGTAAAACACTTAGTTAAAGTGGAGGAGTTGCAATAATGAAATTACACGAATTAAAACCAAATAAAGGTGCTACACATAAAAAGAAAATAGTAGGTAGAGGTATAGGATCTGGACACGGTAAAACATCTACTAGAGGGCAAAAAGGACAGACTTCAAGGTCAGGAGATTCTAAATTACCTGCAAGATTTGAAGGTGGACAAACACCTTTTATAATGAGAATCCCAAAAAGAGGTTTTAAAAACCCAAATAAAGTAGAATACGAAATAGTAAATTTAAAAGATCTTGAAAAAAAATTTAATGAGAATGAAGAAGTAAACCCTCAAACATTAATAGAAAAAGGGTTGGTTAAAAGAGGAAAGTGTGTAAAAATATTGGGAGATGGTGAATTAACTAAAAAGCTAACTGTAAAAGCTCATGCAATTTCTGCCTCTGCTGAAGAAAAGATAAAATCAATTGGTGGAACTGTAGAAAAAATTTCTTAATCGGGGTATTTTTTGATAGAAAAGATAATAAATATTTTAGAAATAAAAGAGCTAAGAAGCAGAATTTTATTCACACTTATAATATTGGCTGTTTATAGGCTCGGAACCCATATACCTGTTCCGGGTGTTAATTCTGAAATGCTTATGCATTACTTTAACTCAGCTGGTGGAGCTCTATTTAATATTTATAACCTCTTCTCAGGAGGAGCTTTAGGTAGATTTTCTTTATTTGCTTTAGGTGTAATGCCTTACATCTCAGCATCCATAATTATGCAACTTCTTACCGCCGTTATTCCAACATTAGAAAGACTTCAAAAAGAAGAAGGTGATTATGGAAGGTGGAAAATATCTCAATATACAAGATACTTAACTATAGCCATAGCATCCTTCCAATCTTTTGGTCTTTCTATATGGTTAACTACATTAAAAACAGAAACTGGAGCCTCTTTGATATCTCTTTCACCTATTACTTTTGTAATTCTTACAACTGTTATTGTTACAACCGGAACAGTCCTTCTTATGTGGCTTGGTGAAAAAATAACAGAGTTTGGTATAGGAAATGGAATATCTATGATAATTTTAGCAGGTATAGTTGCAGGTATAGTTCCAGCAATTTTAAGAACGTATGAATTGGTAAAAGTTGGAGAGATCTCAATATTATTACTTACTGTTGCTTTAATTATTATAGTTTCTGTAGTAGCAGGAATTGTGTATATACAGGAGGCAGAAAGAAGGATTCCTATACAGTACGCTAGAAGAAATGTAATGATTAACCAATCAGCAAGCTATTTGCCTTTTAAATTAAACCCATCTGGAGTAATTCCTATAATATTTGCAGTTGCTATTCTTATGTTCCCTGCAACTATAGCGCAGTTTTTCGCAAATAAAAGCGATATTGCAAGAATGATTGTAGATTATCTATCGCCTCAGAGTTATGTTTATTTTGGACTGTATGTAGCTTTAATAATTTTCTTTGCTTATTTTTACACAGCCATTCTTATTAATCCAGTTGATATAGCAGATAACCTAAGAAGAAGTGGAGCTTTTATCCCTGGAGTTAGATCTGGATCTCAAACGGTAGAATATATAAATTACATTTTAACAAGACTGGTTTTTGCAGGTTCTATATTTTTAGCTTTAATAGCTATACTTCCAATGCTACTTATAAAGTGGTTAAATGTTCCATTTTACTTTGGAGGAACTTCAGCTTTAATCGTAGTAGTTGTTGCTTTGGATACTATCCATCAGATAGAAGCATATCTTGCAATGAAAAAGTATGAAGGATTTTTAAGGAGGTAGTATTGAAAACAATTATATTTCTTGGTCCTCCAGGAGCAGGTAAAGGAACTCAATCTCAACTTTTAAAAGAAAGAGATAACTTTATTCAAATTTCAACAGGAGACTTGCTTAGAGAAGCCGTTAAAAACCAAACACCTCTTGGTATGAAAGCAAAACAGTTTATGGATGAGGGAAAGTTAGTACCTGATGATTTGATAATAGATTTAATCTCAGAAAAACTTGAAGAATTTAAAGATAAGAATATTATTTTTGATGGCTTTCCAAGAACAGTGCCTCAAGCAGAGGCTTTAAAAGATTTATTGAATAAAAAGAATAGAAAAGTTGATGCAGTTATTTTATTTGATATAGAAGAGGAAGAAGTAATTAAAAGGTTGTCCGGAAGAAGAGTTTGTCCAAAGTGTGGATCAGTTTATCATATTATATTTAATCCACCTAAAAATGACAATCTCTGCGATAAGTGTGATACACCTTTAATTCAAAGAGATGATGATAAGGAAGAAGTTATAAGAAAAAGATTGGAAGTTTATCATTCCCAGACAGCACCCCTTATTGAATACTATAAAGATGTACTTTTAAAAATAGATGCAACAAGACCTCCAGAAGAAGTTTACAAAAATATAAAAAATGTGTTATAATTAATATTTACCTATGATTGAACTTAAGTCAAAAGAGGATATTGAAAAGTTAAGAATCGCAAATAAGCACGTTGGTGAGATTTTAAATTTGTTAAAAGAATATGTTAAGCCAGGTGTGTCTGCATACGAGTTAGATCAAATAGCTTACGAAGAATGTAAAAAAAGGAATGTTAAACCAGCTTTTTTGGGGCTTTACGGATTTCCAGCCTCTTTGTGTGTTTCAATAAATGAAGAGGTTGTACACGGTATTCCTAAAAAAGAAAAAGTTATAAAAGAAGGTGATATAGTAAGTTTGGATTTCGGTGTAGAATACGAAGGCTGGTTCGGAGATGCAGCTATTACAGTAGCTGTTGGAGAAGTGAGCGAAAGGAAAAAAAGACTTATAGAAGGTGTAGAAAGATCTTTAGAAGAAGCTATTAAGCTTTGTTATCCTAGTAGAAACTTAAAAGAAATAGCTTCTGTTATACAAAAAACGCTTTTAGATTATAAACTTACGCCAGTTTGTACATACGGTGGACATGGGATAGGTAGAAAACCACATGAACCGCCACATGTTACAAACTGTGTTGAAAATGCGGAAAATGTAGTACTAAAAGAAGGAATGGTATTGGCTATAGAACCTATGGCATATTTAGGAAAAGGAAAGATAAGAGTTTTAAAGGATGGCTGGACTGTCGTTACGACGGATAAAAGCCAGGCTGCACACTTTGAACATAGCATTGCAGTTACAGAAAATGGTCCTATTGTTTTATCAAAATTAGATTAAGGTAGAAAGAGATGGCTAAGAAAAAAGAAGAGCAACAAAAAGAGAAGGGAATAGTTTTAGAGGGAACAGTTTTAGAAGCTTTGCCTAACGCAATGTTTAGAGTTCAACTTGAAACAGGGCATGAAGTTTTAGCGCATGTATCAGGAAAGATGAGAATGCACTTTATAAAGATATTACCTGGTGATAAAGTAAAAGTTGAGTTATCTCCTTATGACTTATCAAGAGGAAGAATTATTTTTAGAGTTTAATTAGGAGGATAAAGGATGAAAGTGAAAGCTTCTGTAAAACCAAGATGTGAAAAGTGTAGAATAATAAGAAGGAACGGAAGAGTAATGGTGATATGTGAGAATCCAAAACATAAGCAAAAACAAGGCTAAAAAGGAGGCTGTAAAATATGGCACGTATTGCAGGCGTAGATTTACCAGATAGAAAAAGATTAGAGATTGCTCTTACTTACATATACGGTATAGGTAAGACTAGAGCAAAAGAAATATTGGAAAAAACTGGAATAGACGGAATGAAGAGAGTTGGAGAGTTAACTCCCGAAGAACTTAATACAATAAGAAAGTTTATAGAACAAAATTATAAAGTAGAAGGTGACCTCAGAAGAGAAGTTGCAGTTGCTATCAAGAGATTGGTTGATATGGGTTGTTATAGAGGTATTAGACATAGACTTGGTCTTCCAGTAAGAGGTCAAAGAACAAAAACAAATGCAAAAACAAGAAGA
The DNA here is from genome assembly GCF_000619805.1 of Sulfurihydrogenibium subterraneum DSM 15120. Classification (NCBI taxonomy): domain Bacteria; kingdom Pseudomonadati; phylum Aquificota; class Aquificia; order Aquificales; family Hydrogenothermaceae; genus Sulfurihydrogenibium; species Sulfurihydrogenibium subterraneum. The sequence goes on from NZ_JHUV01000001.1 coordinate 12,768, forward strand.
GGAAAAAGAAAAAAGTAATTTAAATAAGAATAAGAATGAGGTGTAAACATGGCTAAAAAAAGAAAATCTGCTCCTAAAAAACTAAAAAGAACAGTAACTTCAGGTATAGCCCACATACAATCAACATTCAATAACACTATAGTTACTATAACTGACAAAGAAGGTAACACTCTTTCATGGGCATCTGGAGGAACAGAAGGATTTAAAGGGACAAGAAAAAATACTCCTTATGCAGCACAGCTTGCTGCTCAAAAAGCCGCTAAAAAAGCTATGGATGAATATGGATTAAAAGAAGTTGAAGTTTGGGTAAAAGGACCCGGAGCTGGTAGAGAACCAGCAATAAGAACATTGGCAGCTGCTGGTTTATCAATTACTGCAATTAGAGACGTTACACCTATACCCCATAACGGTTGTCGTCCAACAAGTAAAAGGAGGGTTTAATCAATGGGTAGATATATAGGACCTTTAACAAAAGTAAGTAGAAGGTTAGGTGTATTTGTAGGTGGTGATATAGAATCTTTCCAAAAGAGAAATTTTCCACCTGGACAACATGGAAGAACTCAAGGTAGAAAAAAGCTATCAGATTATGGAGTTAGATTACAAGAGAAACAAAAGTTAAAGTTTCTATATGGTGGTCTAAGAGAAGGTCAATTTAGAAGATACTTTGAGGAAGCATCTAAAAAAGCGGGTAACACAGGTGTAGTTTTATTGCAACTTTTAGAGAGAAGATTAGATAATGTTGTATATAGATTAGGTTTTGCAAAAACAAGACAACAGGCAAGACAATTCGTAAAACATGGTCATTTTACTGTTAATGGAAAAAAAGTAGATATTTCATCTTATAGGGTTGATGTTGGAGATATTATAGAAGTTAGAGAGAAAAGTAAAAAATTGTCTGTTTTTAAAGAGAATTTAGAAAGTAGAGACCCAAGATCAGTCCCTAGGTGGCTTGAGTTGGATAAAGACAGTATGAGAGGTAAGGTTATAGAAATTCCGGAAGAAATAGAATTAGAGATTCCTGTTAATGTTCAGTACATTATTGAGTTTTACTCTATGTAATAAGATTTTGAATGCTCCAAAACCGCCTGCCGGGGCAAGGAGCATTTTTATGTAAAGGCGGTAATAAATACCCCGGTACCGGAAAAGTATCCGGTTAGGAGTAGTAAAGATGCCTTCTTTGTTAGATTTTGTTATGCCTTCAAAAATATACTGGGATGAATCAACTAAAACAGAAAATTTTGGTAAATTATACGTAGAACCGTTAGAAAGAGGTTATGGTATAACTCTTGGTAATGCTTTAAGAAGGGTTTTACTTTCTTCATTACCCGGTGGTGCTATAACAGCTGTTAAGATAGTTGGAGTACCCCACGAATTTACGACAATAAAAGGTGTAATAGAAGACGTAAGTGAAATTATTTTAAATTTAAAACAGATCAGATTGAAAGTAGATGAAAATATAGAAAGAGACTTTGCTATATTAGAAGTTGAAGGACCTGGTAAAGTTTTTGCAAAGGATATTAAAGTTCCACCAGGAATCGAAGTAGTAAATTCTGATGAGTATATATGCACTCTTTCTGAAAATGTAAAACTTCAGATGGAACTTAGAATAGAAAGAGGAAGAGGATACAAAACGGTAGAAGAGTTAGAAGAGATAAACGAAATTGGTTGGATATTAATTGATACTTCTTTTTCTCCGATAAAAAGATGTACCTTTGCTGTAGAGCCTGTTAGAGTAGGAGATAAAACAGACTACGATAGACTTATCCTTGAAATAGAGACAGACGGAACGATTACTCCAGATGAAGCGTTAGAAAAGTCAGCAAACATATTGATTGAACATTTCACACTACTACAAAAACCTACCGTAAGAAAGGCACAAGTTATAAAGAAAACTGTTGCACCAAAAACAGAAGAGTTAAAAATAGAAGAAGACAAATTGTCCTTAGCAATAGATGAACTTGAAATATCTTCAAGGGCTATAAATACTTTAAGAAAACTTGGAATAAACACAATTGGAGATTTGGTAAAATTATCAGAAGATGATTTAAAAGAGGCTAAAAGTATTGGAAGAAAGTCTTTAAAAGAGATAAAGGACGCTTTAGCAGACATGGGCTTAGAACTTGCACCATCTAAATCAACAACAGAGTAATTAAAGGAGGAATAAAATGCGTCATAGAGTTAAAACAAAAAGCTTTCACAGAAGAAAAGAGCAAAGAGAAGCTCTTTTTATAAACTTAGCAAAAGCTCTTATATTAAATGGTAGAATTACGACCACTTTACCAAAAGCAAAAGCTTTAAGGTCTTTTGTGGAAAAGTTAGTAACTTTAGCAAAAGAAGATTCTATACACTCAAAAAGATTGCTATCCCAAAGATTAAGAGATCAAAGAGTTGCAAGGAAGTTGTATAGTGAAATAGCTCCTTTGTTTAAAGAGAGAAACGGTGGTTATACAAGAATATACAAGTTAGAGAAAAGAAGAATAGGTGATGGCGGAGAACAGGCTATAGTAGAGTTTGTAGAATATCCTGAAAAAGGATAATGTTTATATTATCAAATTTTCTTTTGGCAGTGTCCCATACGTTGGACATTGCCCTTGAAATCTATAAATGGATTGTTATAATCTCAGCTTTAGTATCTTTTGTAAATCCCGACCCTTATAACCCGATAATCAAATTTTTAAGAGCTTCTACAGAACCTGCTTACAGATTTATTAGAAGATATATTCCTACAATAATCTACAACGTAGATTTTGCCCCCTTTATCGTTATTCTAATAATAATATTCCTTCAAAGATTCTTGGTTCCAACCCTACAACAGCTTGCATACCATCTTAGTTAAACCTATATTTTTTCTTATGATTGATTTAAAAGCCACTTTAGCTTTAGAGAGATTTTTACTTTCAAAACCCGTTGGTAAAGATATTCCTCTTACTGTAGGGGAAACTGTAAAAGCAAAAGTTATTGATGTCTTACCATCAGGAGCTGTGGTTTTAAGTTTAAAAGATAGTTATCTGACGGTTAACTCAAAGTTAAATCTTGAAAAAGGTCAAGAGCTTCTTTTAAAAGTTCTTCCACCAAAGGATAATAAATTACAGCTGGAGCTAATCTCTTTAGATGGAAAACCTTTAAAACCCCCTGAAGTCAAAATTGATGATCTTTATTCTAATTTAGTAAAAGACATTGAGACATTTAAAAACTTACCAGAGGAGCTTAAAAACCAAGTAGTAAAAAGTTTGTTAGACAGTTCTCAAATCTCCATTGTAAACTCAAAATTTGACAAAACACCAGAGATAAATACGGCCATTGTAAAAAAATCTGTTGAAAACTCAGGAATTTTTTATGAAAATAAGCTTTACAACTTTTTTAAAGTTATATCAGAATTACAAGAAAATATAAAAGAAGAGTCTTTAAAATCGCTTTTGAGAGATTTAAATACTCAAAATTACAAAGAAAAAATAAATGAACTTAAAATGAAAATAGAAGACAGTGCTACTTTGCAAAAGTTAGAAAATTTGGAAAATACTATAGACTCTATAAAAGAAGACTTAAAATTTACATATCAAGACCCTAAAACATTAGAAGCTGTAAAAAATCTTCAAATTGCATCATTACTTAGTAATGCTGTTTATGGTATTTTTAACTTTAACATGCCAAATGTTAAATTTGGAAATTTTGAAATTAAAAAATCTCAGGTTGATGGTGAAGATGCTTTTTACTTTAAAGGGAGTCTTAACTTTGATAATGGGAAGGTTGACTTTTTAGTGGCAAGGTTTAAGGAAGGCTATTTTATCTCAATAAGACCAGAAAGCGAAGATTTAAAAGAAAAAATGAAAATTTATAAAAATGAACTTTTTAAATCTTTAAACCAGCAAGGAGTAAAGGTAGTTAGTTTAGATGTCTACTGAAAATAGAAAAGCAGTAGCTTTAAAGTATGAGAGATACAAAGACACAGCTCCAAAAGTTATTGCAAAAGGAAAAGGAGAAATTGCACAGAAGATTATAGAAGTTGCAAAAGAACACGGTGTTTACGTAAAAGAAGATAAAGATTTAGTAGAGGTCTTATCTGGTTTAGATTTGTATCAGGAGATACCAGAAGACCTCTACAAAGTAGTAGCGGAAATATTAGCTTTTATTTATAAAACTAAACAGAAACGTTAAACTCTCTCAGAGCTTCGTTTAGTGAAGTCTTCTTGTCTGTAGACTCTTTTCTCTTTCCGATTATCAATGCACATTGGACGCCGTATTCTCCTGCTGGGAACTTTTTAGTTATCGTTCCAGGTACAACTACACTTCTTGCAGGGACTCTACCTCTATACTCTACAGGTTCCTCTCCCGATACATCTATTATCCTTGTAGATGCAGTTATTACAACGTTTGCACCTAAAACTGCCTCTTCTTCTACTATTACACCTTCAACTATAATACATCTTGAACCTATAAAACAGTTGTCTTCTATGATAACAGGTCTTGCAGAAGGAGGCTCTAAAACGCCACCCAGTCCTACACCACCTGACAAGTGAACATTTTTTCCTACTTGAGCACATGACCCAACTGTAGCCCACGTATCAACCATAGTTCCGCTTCCAACGTATGCACCTATATTTACATAAGATGGCATAAGTATAGCACCTGGCTCTATATAACTTCCGTACCTCGCAGTAGCTGGAGGTACAACTCTAACGCCTCTTTCTCTCCAGTTTTTCTTTAAAGGTATCTTATCATAATATTCAAAAGGTCCAACTTCCATAACTTGCATATCTTGGATAGGAAAGTATAGGAGTATAGCTTGTTTGACCCACTCGTTTACAATCCATTCTCCGTTTACCTTTTCAGCAACTCTTATTTTTCCTTTATCAAGAAGGTCTATAGTTTCCCTAACAGCTTCTTTGTATTTATTATCCTTTAACAGCTCTCTATTTTCCCAAGCTTGAGTTATAAGTGTTTTTAATTCTTCCAATGCTTTCCTCCTGAAAGTTTTTGATAAATTATATCAGAATTTAAGTTATAATTATAAACAAAACGTTTAGAGGTGTGGAAAATGGGAGATTTAATAAGGATATATATAAATCCAAAAGAAAATTTAAAACAGATTAAAGAAAAACCTTTATCTTACAGTAGTTTGATTTCTAAATTTCTTCTTCCTTTTTCATTTTTACCTGTTTTAGGTTATCTAATAGGTTTTACCGTTTTAAAGTCTAACTATCTATCTTCTATAAACCAGTTTATAGATTTATTAAAGTCTGACCCAAAAGCAGACCTTTCAACGATTGAGTATATGAATAAGATTTTGCTAATGCTACAATCTTCCGATTATTCAAAAATATTTATATTTTTAGGTATAGTATGGTTATTTGAAATTTTTAAGCCTATCTTTTTGTCTGCTTTAGTTTTTTTCTTTGGTAAATCATTTGGAGGAGATAACGACCCTTTAAAAGTTTTTAATCTTGGAGTTATATCTCTTATTCCTGTTTGGATTGCTGGACTGAGTTATATGGTAAACTCTCCTGTTAACGCTTTTTTACTGTTTTTAGCCAGTTTTTATATGTTTTATCTTATTTTTATTGGGTCTGAAAAAATTTTAAGCATTCCTTCTGAAAACTCAAAAAACTTTCAATTTATAATAGTGATAGTGATTTTTTACGTAATTTTAAGTGGAATAATAGGTATGTTTCAAACATATTTAATTAGGAGTCTTTTATAGATGGTAAAAGACTATAAAATAGTTATTGTTTTCTTTGCTTCTATATCAATTTTATACATAATACGGATTCTAACAATTGAATTTTTAAAAAAATTAGCTCAAAAAACTCCAACAAAGTTAGATGATGTTATTTATAAAGCAATTAGATTACCTTCTTTACTGTGGATTTTTATAATATCTTTACATATAACATTAACTTTCTTAGATATTTCAGAAAGGCATTATCATCTTTCAACAAAGATAATAAATACTCTACTTATTTTATCAATAACTATATTTTTAGCCAACTTATCTACAAGGTTGTTAAAACTCTATATGGAAGAAAAGAACTTACCAACAACAGGAACTTCATTAATCTTTATTATAATAAATACTGTTATATACATCGTGGGTATTTTAATTATTCTTTCTAACTTGAATGTTCCAATTACTCCTATAATAACTACTTTAGGGATAGGTGGTTTAGCGGTAGGTTTAGCTTTAAAAGATACTCTTTCTAACATATTCTCAGGTTTGTACATTCTCGTTGAAAAAAGGATAAATATAGGGGATTTAATAGAACTTGAAAACGGTAAAAAAGGTTATGTAGTTAACATAAGTTGGAGAACGACTACTTTAAAAACGTTGACAAATGATACGGTAATAATTCCAAATGAAAAGTTGGCTCAAAGTGTAATTTTAAATTATGCAAAACCTGTAAACATAACCAGAACTTCCATTGAAATTCCTGTTTCTTATGATACAGATATAGATAAGCTCGAAAAAATTATATTAGAAGAAGTTGAAAAGTATTCAAAAGAAGATAGTAAATTGTTTTTAAATCCAGAACCTACTTTTAGATTTGTTCCCGGATTTGGAGACAGCTCTCTTAACTTTACTTTGTATGTATATGTCTTAGATTATGAAGGTGGTTTTGCAGTCCAAAGTGAGTTAAGAAAGAGAATATTTAAAAGGTTAAAAGCTGAAAATATAGAGATACCTTATCCACAATTAGATGTTCACTTAAAGAGGCAGTAAAAATGAAAGTAATAGGACTTACAGGCGGTATTGCTACGGGTAAATCTACAGCTGAAAAAATACTACAAGATTTAGGCTGTTTTGTTATAGATGCAGATAAAGTTGTTCACTCTCTTTATGAAAATTCAGAAGTGTTAAAAGAAGTAAAAACACACTTTCCTGAAGCTTTTGAAGAAGATAAGTTAGATAAAAAGAAGCTGGCTAGCATAATATTTAACGACCCTGAAAAGAGGAAAATACTTGAAAGTATAATACATCCTAAAGTAAATCAAGAAATAGATAAATGGTTAAAGGAAGTTAAAGAGAAAAATCCTAATGCTGTAGCTATAGTATCTGTCCCTTTAATGATTGAAACTGGAAGTTATAAAAAATACGATGAGATAATTCTCATATATGCTCCAAAGGAGATCCAGATTGAAAGATTGCTTAAAAAAGGGTTTGCCCAAGAAGAAGCTCTAAGTAGAATAAATGCTCAAATGGACATAGAAGAAAAGAAAAAGTATGCGACTTACATTATAGAAAACACAGGCTCAATAGAAGATTTAAAAAGAAAGTTAGAAGATTTATATAAAAAACTAGTTAAAGATTGCTGAGGAGGTTTTATGAAGGCGGTTTTTTTAGACAGAGATGGAGTAATTAACGTAGATAAAGGATACGTCCATAAAATTGAAGACTTTGAGTTTTATCCTAACGTTTTTAAAGCTTTAAAAAAACTCCAGGACAATGGTTTTAAACTTTTTATTGTAACAAATCAATCTGGAATAGCTGTTGGCTACTACACAGAAGAAGACTTTTTAAAGCTTACAGAATATATGCTTAAAGAATTTGAAAAATATGGAATAAAAATAGAGAAGGTTTATTACTGCCCCCATCACGAGAACGGTATTGTTGAAAAGTACTCTATCAAGTGTGATTGTAGAAAACCAGAGAGTGGTATGATAAAACAGGCTATAAAAGAGTTTGGTGTTGATTCATCCCAATCATTTTTAATAGGAGATAAAGAAAACGATATTTTAGCAGCTCATAAAGAAGGAATAAAAGCAGCTTTAGTTAAAACTGGACAAGGCTTAAAATACGTAGAAAACACTACAGCTGATTATGTTGGAGAAGATATTTTAGATGTGGTTGAAAACTTTATATTGAAGCATTAGAAGCGGAGAGGGCGGGATTCGAACCCGCGGTGCAGGTTTTACCCCGCACAACTTCTTAGCAGGAAGCCGCTTTCGACCACTCAGCCACCTCTCCATAAAGGAGAATATATTATATTACTACATAAGAGAATTTGCAAGGTAAAAAATACCTTTCATTGGAAGTTTAGGCTCAAAAATAAATTTTCTTTTTAAGCTTGATGCTATTATATTAGCATTTCCTCCAGTTAATATAATATTAAACCTTTCTTTATAGTTTTCTTCAACCTTTTCAATTATTCCTTCTACCAATGATAAATAACCGTAATAAATCCCTGATTGAATACTATTTACTGTATTTTTACCAACTACAGAATCTGGTCTTTCTAAACTAACTTTTGGCAGTTTTGCTGTTTTTGAGAATAAACATTTTAAAGATGTTTCCATTCCGGGGAATATTAATCCACCGTCGTACTCACCTTTTTTATTCACCACATCAAACGTGATAGCTGTACCAAAATCTATACAAAGTATCGGGGGTTTTGTAATATGCAAAGATGCATAACTGTTTAACAATCTATCTACTCCTACTTGAGACGTGTCGTCATAGTTTATTTTAATTGGAACTTTCAAGTCTTTACCAATAAATAAAGGGTTTTTGTCAAAATATTTAAGCAGGGCAATCCTAATTGTTGTGTCTATATTAGGTACTACTGAGGATATGATGATATGTTTGATGTCCTTTTTTTCTCTAAGAAAGTATCTTACAAAAAAATCTATGTTTAAAATCCAATCATCAGAAGTTTTCTCTAAGTCTGTAGAAAATTTCATGCTATGTATTTCATCTAAGTTTTTAATAAGTCCAAATTCTACTGTTGTATTACCTACGTCAATTCCAAGTATCAACTTTCCGCTTTACCTTTAAAAACTAAATTTTTATACTTGAAAAAGTAATCTACTGTAGATTTGTAAAGAACTTTTGCCAAGTTATCTAAAAACTTATCATCTGATAGGAGTTTTGCATCTTTTTCATTTGTTATAAAAGCTGTTTCTACTAAGACTGCTGGAATGGAAGGGGTTTTTAAAACTGCAAAATTTGCCGATTCTATTTTTTTAAACTCTGTATCAGGTAGTAGGTTTTTAGTATTTACTTCAATAAACTTTGCAAAGTTAAGTCCTTCAGTCATTGTATGGCTTATAGCCATATCTGCAACTATTTTATTTACATTTGGATTTGCACTAACTTTTACAACATTTAAAACTGTTTTGTTTTCTCTTTCTTCTACCATCTTTGCAAGTTTAGATGTAGCACCTCTTAAATTCAGTGTATATACATAAGTTCCTGAAAGGTTTGGATTTTCTGAAGCATTAGTGTGAATACTTATAAATAGGTCTGCCTTTTTCTCTAAAGCTATTAAAGTTCTATTGTATAATGGTACAAAGTAATCGTCATCTCTGGTAAGATAAACTTTAAATCTGCCATCTTTTTCAAGATAGTTTTTAAGTTTTAAAGCAACTTGGAGGTTGATGTCTTTTTCTTTAAGACCGTTTGCCATAGCTCCCGGATCGTGTCCTCCATGTCCCGGGTCTATCACTATAATCTTCTTTTTCCCGGAAAAGTTTTTAGGAACTTCTACATCAAGAGAGGATAGCGATGAGTTTTTAGTTTGGTTTTCAAGATTTTTAAGAATTGTATCAAGTATATCAGCTTGGTAATCTTTTTTTTCTATCTTTTGAGGTTGATTTTTTATTATAGATGAGTTTGTTATATCAATAACAAATCTATCTGGATTTGATAGAGAAAAATATTTATAAGTAGCATCTTCTTGAAGTGTAATATAGATTAAAGATGAATTCTTTTTTTCGTTTGTGTATATATCGATTTCTTTTATTGAGGAATTTTTCAACTCAAGATTTGAATTTTTGTATTTGTCAGGAATTTTTATTATTATATTGTTGTTGGAAACTGCTATTACATCCGCATTTTTTACTCCATCAAATACTATTCTGACTTTGCCTTCGTAGGTTCCGGTTCTAATCTCAAATCCAAAAGAAAAACTTATAATAAAGACTGTTAACAGTATCAAATATCTAAACATTTTTCACACCTTTTATAGCTTTTCGGCAATTTTTTTTAAATGTTTAATCGTGATATATAGGTTCAATAAAAAATGGATTTTCTTCTTTTTTACTGTTTAAACAGTAAAAACCACCATCTACAGCTAAAGAGGTAAGTAGTTTTGTAGATCCTTCTATATCCAGATTTTTAGTTATAACTAATGTATTTTTTAAAGTCTTTATATATTCTTTAAATTCTTCAAAGGTTTTTATGTAGTAATTTTCTTGACCTTTTAGTTTATAAGCTACCCTTGATTTTCCAATGTTTATAACAGCTACAACATTTCCACAAAAATGTCTGTATTTGTATATTATAACGTCTAAGGTTTGATAAGTATATACTGGAATGTTCAAAGCGTAAGAAAGTGTCTTGGCTGTAATTACTCCTACTCTAAGGCCTGTATTAGACCCTAAGCCTATGTTAACCATTACTCCTTTAAGATTTTGTTTTTCTATCTGGAGAGTTTTAAATAGATTATCTATCTCCACTATTAAAATCTCAGAAAAAGGTTTAGGTTTTAAGTAATCTACATAGCCGTAAACTTTTTCTTCGTCAATAACCGCAATTCCGAAATTGTCCGAAAAAGTATCTATACTTAAATACAATGTTAACCCTTTTAAAGTTTTAATAAATTATACCGAAAATTTATTAAACTTAAAACTGGTAAAGGATATGTACAACGAAGAAGAATTAAATGAGGTTATAGAAAGGTTGAAAGATTTATTAAATCAGGAGGAAGAAATGAGACAGCAGAGGATTGAGGAAATCAAGCGTTTGATTGCTGAAGGAAAATACACCGTCCCTATTGATGAGCTTGTTGAGAAATTACTTAAAAAGTTAAAAGAAAGTCCTTAACTCTTTGTAAATGTTTGTTATTTTTTCTACTGCAGCTTCCACTTCTTTGTCTGTGTTAAAAATGCCAAAAGAAAATCTGATTGAAGATAAAGCTTGCTTGTCAGTGTATCCATAAGCCTTCAAGACATGGGAGGGGGTTGGAGTTCCAGATGAGCAAGCTGAACCTGAAGAAACAGCTATACCTTCTGTATCTAAAGCCATTATTAAACTCTGAGCGTCTATCTTTGGGAATATTATGTTTGATATGTTTGGAAGTCTTTTAACATCTTTACTTACTATTTCAATTTCTTGAATGTTTTGAGTTAGCTTTTCTTCAAAGGAGCTGTGTAGATATTTTAAGTGATTTAAGAGTTTATCTTTATTTTTATTCCAGTAGTCTACCGCTATAAAAAGTGAGTGTATCAGTTGAGGGCTTTCTGTTCCAGACCTTAAACCTCTTTCTTGACCTCCACCAAAAATGATAGGAGTTAGTTTTATACCTTCTTTTTTATACAGCATTCCTATAGATTTTGGAGCGTTTATCTTATGACCTGAAATAGAAAACATATCTATATACTGTAGTGGTATGTCTTCTTTACAGAATGACTGCACTGCATCAGTAAAAAATAAAACTTCTTTTTCTTTACATATTTTTCCTATACTTTCTAAGTCTTGTAATACGCCAGTTTCGTTGTTCCCCTGAATAATACAAACTAATAGTGTTTTGCTATTTATCAAACTTTTTAAGTGGTCTAAGTCTATAACACCATTTTTATCAACTTTAACAAAATCTATTTTGTATCCTTTTGATGACAGATATTTAAGGGGCATTAAAACTGATTTGTGTTCTATCTGGGTTGTAATAATGTGGTTTTTTTCTGGATAACTTTCTGCAAGACCTATAATAGCTAAGTTATTACTTTCTGTTGCACAAGAAGTAAAGATAATCTCGTCAGCATTACAACCTATATACTGAGATATTCCGTATCTACTTTTTTCTATCAGGTTTCTGGCTTTTTGTCCCTCTTTGTGTATAGAGCTCGGGTTTGCGTAATAATCCTTATAAAGAGTTTTTAAAGAGTCTAAAATCTCCGGTAGAACCGGAGAAGTTGCAGCATTGTCAAAGTAAATCATTGTTTAATCGTTTGCAACCTTTCTTTTAACTCTTCAACTGTAGACTCTTCGTTTAATCCTAAAATTTCTAAAAGTTTTTCTATACTGACCCATTTTTTAAGTACCATTCCTTGAGTTAAAAGCTTTTCAAATGGCTCGTCAAAGTCTACTAAACCTATATCTTTTAAAAATTTCGTAAAAAATCTTGAGTAGAGAAGATGAAGGACGGCGTGCTCTATACCACCGATGTATATGTCTACTGGCATCCAGTAGTTTACCTTTTCTTTATCAAAAGGTTTTTCTTGGTTTTTAGGGTCGCAGTATCTTAAAAAGTACCAAGAGCTGTCTATAAATGTGTCCATAGTGTCTGTTTCTCTTTTTGCAGGCTTTCCACATTTTGGACAGGTTGTATTTACAAACTCTTCTACCTTTGATAAAGGATTACCACCCATACCTGTAAACTCTACATTTTGAGGAAGTATTACGGGAAGGTCTTTTTCTGGTACAGGCACTATTCCGCAGGATTCACAGTATATAATAGGAATAGGTGTTCCCCAGTATCTTTGTCTTGATATGTTCCAGTCTCTAAGTTTGTAGTTGACTGTTTTTTTACCTATACCTTTTTCTTCTAAGAGCTGTGTTATTTTTTCTTTAGCTTCAGATGAGGTTAATCCTGAAAACTCTCCTGAGTTTATAAGTATTCCTTCTTCTTCGTAAGCTCCTTTTTCAAAGTCCCATTCTTTATCTAAAGGTTTTATAACTTGTTTTATTTGTAGGTTGTATTTTTTGGCAAACTCGTAGTCTCTTTGGTCGTGGGCAGGTACTGCCATTATGGCACCTGCTGCATAACCCCACAGAATGTAGTTTGCAGCGTATATTGGCACTTCTTCTCCAGTTAGAGGGTTTATAGCGTACCTTCCAGTAAATACACCTTCTTTTTCTTCTACAATAGACCTTTCTTTTGTAGAAAGAGATTTTATCTTTTCAACAAACTTTTTAACTTCTTCTTCATAAGGTGTGTTTTCTGATAGTTTTAAAACGATAGGGTTTTCTGGAGCAACTGCCATAAAAGTTACTCCATATAAAGTGTCTGGTCTTGTTGTAAATACTTCTAAGTATTCATCGCTGTCTTTTATTTTAAACTTAATTGTAGCACCTACCGATTTTCCTATCCAGTTTTCTTGCATTATTAAAACTTGAGAAGGCCATTTACCTTTTAGTTTTTCTAAATCTTGGAGTAATCTTTCTGCGTAATCTGTTATTTTTAAATACCAAGATGGGATTTCTTTTTGGACTACTTGAGTGCCACATCTCCAGCATTTTCCGTCAATTACCTGCTCGTTTGCTAAAACTGTAAGGTCGTGAGGACACCAGTTAACAAGAGCGGACTTTCTGTAGGCTATACCCTTTTCAAACATCTTTAAAAATATCCACTGATTCCATTTGTAATAATCTGGATTACAGGTTGCTACTTCTCTGTCCCAGTCATAAGAAAATCCAAGTCTTTTAAGCTGAGATTTCATGTAATCTATATTTTCGTAAGTCCATTTAGCTGGATGGATACCACTTTTTATTGCTGCGTTTTCTGCAGGCATTCCAAAAGCGTCCCATCCCATAGGATGTAGTGTGTTTTTACCTGTCATTCTGTAGTATCTGTTTATAACGTCCCCTATTGCGTAGTTTCTTACGTGTCCCATGTGTATCTTTCCAGAAGGGTATGGGAACATCTCAAGGACATAGTATTTATTCTGTTTGTTTTCACCTTCTACTGATTTAAAAACTTTTTCTTTTTCCCATTTTTCTAAATACTGTTTTTCTATTTCTTCAAATTTATACTCCATCTTTCTCTCCTTATTCGGTATCTCTGTAGTAAATTATGGTTGTATCATCTTCTACTTTTCCAGATAAAGATTCGTAAGATGAGTAATAGTAAGGTGTAAATGCTTCAAACTCAGCTGCGCAGGTATCTACTACCTTGTAAGATACTATTATTTTTCTTTTTCTTACTTCTTCTTCCGTTGTTTTAAGAAGTCTTGCAAGCTCTCTGTCTGAAAATCCCCATTGTTTAGCTTTTTCTAACTCTTGGTCTGTAATAGTATCTATAGTTTTAGTTGATAAGTAAAGCTCGTAATCTATTATTTCTTTTATCTGATTTAAGAACCATTTGTCTATGTGGGAAAGCTTGTTTATCTCTTCTACTGTATAACCTTTTCTAAAGGCTTCTGCTATGTACCAAAGTCTATCTGGGTTTGGCTTTATTATTTTTTCTTTTAAAGTATTTTCGTCTATGTTTTCTAATCCCATATAAAATCCGTATCTACCTAACTCTAAACTTCTGAGGGCTTTTTGAAGGCTTTCTTTAAATGTTCTTCCAATTGCCATCACTTCACCGACTGACTTCATCATTGTGGTTAGGGTAGGATCAGCTTCTGGGAATTTTGCAAAATCAAATCTTGGTATTTTTACAACTACATAGTCTATGGTAGGTTCAAAAGATGCTGGTGTTTTTTTAGTAATATCGTTAGGAAGCTCATCTAAAGTGTATCCTACTGCAAGTTTTGCTGCTATTTTTGCTATTGGAAATCCTGTAGCCTTTGATGCTAAGGCTGAAGACCTTGAAACTCTTGGGTTCATCTCTATAACGTAAAATTCTCCTGTTTTTGGGTTTTGTGAAAACTGTACGTTTGACCCTCCTGTTTCTACTCCAATCTCTCTCATTACTGCAATTGAGTAATTTCTAAGTATCTGATACTCTCTATCTGAAAGAGTCATAGCAGGAGCTATGGTTATACTGTCTCCTGTGTGGACTCCCATTGGGTCGAGGTTTTCTATAGAACAAATAATAACACAGTTATCGTTTTTATCTCTCATTACTTCCATCTCAAACTCTTTCCATCCTATAACAGACTCTTCAAGAAGGACTTCGTGGATAGGAGATGCATCTAAACCTGCTTTTACTTTAGGATAAAACTCTTCTCTGTTGTAGGCTATACTTCCTCCTGTTCCACCTAAGGTGAAAGATGGTCTTATAATAACAGGAAATCCAATCCAGTCTATTACTTCTTCAGCTTCTGCAACAGATTTAACAACGGCACTTTTAGGCATAGATAAGCCGATGTTTTCCATTGCTTTTTTAAAAAGGTCTCTGTCTTCTGCTTTTTTTATAACTTCGTACTTTGCACCGATAAGTTCAACGTTGTATTTGTCTAAAATGCCTTTCTCATACAGGTCTATTGCAAGGTTTAAAGCTGTTTGACCTCCAAGTGTAGGTAAGATTGCGTCAGGTCTTTCTTTTTCTATTATTTTTTCTAAAACTGGCGTTATAAGTGGTTCTATGTATGTTCTATCTGCTATGTTTGGGTCTGTCATTATGGTTGCAGGGTTAGAGTTTACAAGGATTACACGGTAGCCTTCTTCTTTTAGGGCTTTTGCACCTTGAGTCCCTGAGTAGTCAAACTCGGCAGCTTGTCCGATTACTATAGGTCCAGATCCGATTAGAAGGATTGTTTCAATGTCAGTCCTTTTTGGCATACTTTACCTCTTTGAGATTTTAGATATATATTTTAGCATTTTTGATACATGTCAGAAAATTTTAAAAAGGGGGTTTAATTATTGTATAATATGGATAAAAAAATCACAGGAGGAATACAGGCCATGAGAAGCTTAGTAAAATTTTCGGGGGCAATATTTTTTATTTCCTTTATAACATCTTGTGCAACAATAACAAGAGGAACAGAAGATGTACTAAATATTGAGTCTGATCCACCAAATGCTCAAGTTGTTTTATCAAATGGATTAACATGCAAAACACCTTGTAGTTTAAAATTAAAAAGAAAAGACAGCGTAGTAGTTAAAATTTCAAAAGATGGATACCAACCAGTTGAAGTTAATGTAGTTCCAAAAATTGCAGGTGCTGGAAGTGCTGGAATGGCAGGAAATGTTGTATTAGGCGGGATTATAGGTGCAGCTGTTGACGCTGGAAGTGGAGCCATGTATGATCTTACACCTAACCCCATAAAAGTTACTTTAGAAAAAGCTGTTGATGATAATATAAAAAATAAAGAAAATAATATAACAGAGAAACTTAAAAAAATTGAAGAAATGAAACAAAAAGGGTTAATAAGTCAGGAGGAATTTGACAAATTAAAATTAGAAATTCTAAAGAATGAAATAAATTAATCAAAACATTTTCGGAGCCGTTTAAGGCTCCTTTATTCTATTTCTATCTCCTTTTCCCTTGAAGATTGTCCTCTTATGATTTTTATCTTTGATTTTGGTATATCTAAAAATTCAGAAAGAAGCTCTATTACTTTTTCGTTTGCTTTACCTTTTTCTGGAATAGTAGTACATCTTACTTCGTAAAAATTTTCCTCTATCTTCTTTACTTCGTTTTTACTTGCTCCAGGTTTTACTTTTACTTTTATTCTCAATTTTATCTTTCTCTTATTCCAGCTATAAACTCTTCTACCATCTGTCTTGCTTGCCAGTCTTTATACTGGATAGGTGGATGTTTCATTGTGTAAGCTGAAATTGAGTATAAAGGTCCTCCTATTCCTCTGTCTTGAGCAAGTTTTGCACATCTTATTGCATCTATTGCAACTCCTGCACTGTTAGGAGAGTCTTCAACTTCAAGCCTTAGCTCTATATTCATAGGAACGTCTCCAAATAGTCTTCCTTCGATTCTTATAAATGCAAGTTTTTTATCTTTAAGCCATGGGACATAATCAGAAGGTCCTATATGAACATTTCTTGGGTCTATTCCATAAGGTATTAAGGAGGTTACTGCCTCCGTTTTTGATTTTTTCTTTGTTTCTAATCTGCTTCTTTCAAGCATGTTTAAAAAGTCTGTGTTTCCACCCACATTAAGCTGATAAGTTCTGTCTACTTTAACACCTCTTTCTAAGAGAAGCTGTGTCAACACCCTGTGGGTTATAGTAGCTCCAACTTGAGATTTTATATCATCACCTACAACAGGGATACCTGCCTCTTCAAACTTTTTAGCCCACTCATCGTCAGACACTATAAAAGTAGGCATACAGTTTATAAACGATACACCTGCTTCTAAACATGCTTGAGCGTAAAATCTTGCTGCCTTTTCAGCTCCTACTGGAACGTAGTTTATTAAAACGTCTGCCTTAGATTCTATCAAAACTTTAACAACAGTTTCTAAACTGTCTT
The DNA here is from genome assembly GCF_000619805.1 of Sulfurihydrogenibium subterraneum DSM 15120. Taxonomy (NCBI): domain Bacteria; kingdom Pseudomonadati; phylum Aquificota; class Aquificia; order Aquificales; family Hydrogenothermaceae; genus Sulfurihydrogenibium; species Sulfurihydrogenibium subterraneum. The sequence goes on from NZ_JHUV01000001.1 coordinate 29,854, forward strand.
CTTTTGCATCTGCAAGAACAAAAGCGTTTTCTGGAGGGTAATTTTTCATATGTTCAGGATAACCGTCTAAAACTTTACCCATTCTTACTTTTACACCCATTGGAGGAATGTCTCTTTTGAAAACAGTGGTACAGTTTGGAGGTGCAAATATAGCCTGACTTACATCAAAACCTACTTTCCTTGCATCTATGTCCCACGCTGCTACTATCTCTATGTCCCAAGGTTTATACCCACCGATATCTTCGTGCATCAAACCACTTGCTTCAATGTTCTGCTTTTCTTTATAGTAGTAGATTCCTTGAATTAAAGAGCTCGCACAGTTTCCAAGTCCAGCTATAGCAACCCTTATTTTCTTATACAACTTAATCCTCCTTTTATAATATAACTTGTTTTGCTTTTATTATTTCAGGTAGTTGGTGAATCTCTTCTAAAACGGCTTCGTTTAATTTATCGTCAAGTTGTAGAGCTCCAAGGGCTATCTTTCCTTTCTCAAGTCTTCCAAGTCTAAATCCAGCTATGTTTATATTATGTCTTGCAAGAATTGTTCCAAGTTTTCCTATTACTCCTGGAACGTCTTTGTTTTCAAACATTAAAATTACACCATAAGGTTCAATATCTATCCAGTAGTTATCTACAAGCATAATTCTTGGTAATTTATCATAAAACGCTGTTCCACCGACTACAACTTCTTTACCATCAGATTTTGCTGTTATTTTAATAAACTCTTTAAAGTTAAGTCCAGCTTCTCTTGTAGATTTAACTACGTTTATACCTCTTTCTTTTGCTATAAATGGTGCATTTATTATGTTTACTGGAGTGTCTAAAACAGGAGATAAGTATCCTTTTAAGAAAAATGCAACAATAGGCTCTATATGGTCTCTGATAGTGCCTCTTACTTCTACATTTATTTCTGTAAAGTGTCCGCCTGCATACTGGGTTAAGAAGCTTCCTAACTTTTCTGCAAGTTCAAGGTATGCTTTTATGTTTTCAAATCCTTCTGTTATTGTAAACGGTGCATTTACTGCAACTTCTACAAACTGTCCTTTTAACGCTGCTATTACGTACTGAGCTATTTTGATTGCAACATTATCTTGAGACTCATAAGTGTTAGCTCCTATATGAGGAGATAAGCTTATGTTTGGAAACTCAAAAAGTCTTCTTATTCTATCGTCTGGTGGTTCTTTTGAGAAAACGTCTAAACCAAGACCAGCTATCTTACCTTCTTTTACAGCTTCGTATAAAGCATCTTCGTCAACTATACCCCCTCTTGCACAGTTTATAAAGTAAACGCCTTTTTTCATTAAATCAAATTCTTTTTTACCTATCATATTTCTGGTCTCTTCAGTTAAAGGACAATGAAGTGTGATTATATCTGACATCTTTATCAAATCATGTAAGTTATCAATAAGTTCAACTCCAAGTCTTTCTCCTTTCTCTCTTGGTATGTATGGGTCGTAAGCTATAACTTTTGATCCAGCTGCTTTACATCTTATAGCAACTTGAGACCCAACGTTTCCAAGACCTATTATACCTACTACTTTACCGTCAAGCTCTTCTCCCATAAATCTTTTTCTATCCCAATAACCTTCCATCATGGATTTGTGAGCTAAGTGAAGTTTTCTTAAAACTGCGTAGAGGTGAGCCATTGTAATTTCGGCAGCTCCTATGGTGTTAGCTCCCGGAGTGTTTATAACTAAAATACCTCTTCTTGAAGCTTCTTCTAAATCTACATTATCTACACCTACACCAGCTCTTCCTACTACTTTTAATTTTTCAGCTCTTTCTAAAAGTTCTTTTGTGACTGGAGTTCTACTTCTTGTTATTATTGCATCGTAATCTTTCACTATTTCTAAAAGCTCGTTAAACTTTATTTCCGGTTGATAATCAAGATCTATCATTTCATCGTTATTGAGAATTTCCAAACCTTTAGGAGATATATCATCTGTGACTAAAACTTTATACATTTAAAGTTTTCCTCCTTGAAAAAATAATTTAGAGATATTATTATATCAGGAAGTTAAATAAAGTGAGGGAAAAGAATGTATTACAAAAAGTTTAACGACTATCTGAAAGAAAAGTATGGTGGAAGGATACAAAAGTTAGCAATAGACGCAGGTTTCACATGTCCAAACAGAGATGGGTCTAAAGCTTCTGGTGGTTGTACCTTTTGCAACAATCAATCTTTCAGTCCCTATGCAATGACAAAACAAACTGTAAAAGACCAGATAGAAAAAAGTATGGAATTTTATAAAAATAGATTTAAAAACGTAAAAGGATTTTTAGCTTATTTCCAAGCTTTTACAAATACTTATGCCCCAGTTGAAAAACTAAGAGAAGTTTACGACCAAGCTATGAGTTATCCAGAAGTTATAGGTATGTCTATTGGAACAAGACCTGACTGTGTACCAGAAGAAGTATTAGACTTAATAGCATCTTACACAGTTGAAAAGCCTGAGATATGGGTAGAGTATGGTTTACAAACAGCCCATTTTAAGACACTTCGGAATATAAACAGAGCTCACGGTGTAGCTGATTTTGTAGACGCAGTTTTAAGAACAAAGAAAAGAAGTGGAATAAAAATCTGTGCTCACGTAATACTTGGTCTTCCCGGTGAAGATTATGAAGATATGATGGAAACAGCAAAATTAATAGCAGCTCTTCCGATAGATGGAATCAAGATACATCCGCTTCATATAGTAAAACACACAGCTATGGAAAAACAGTACTACAGAGGTGAGATTAAAGAACTGGATTTAAAAGAATATGCAAAATTAGCAGTAGACTTTTTATCATACTTGCCAAAAGATATAATCGTCCACAGAATAACAGGAGAAGCTACGGAAGACGAGCTTATAGCTCCTTACTGGTGTTCTCCAAAGTACAAAATGGAAGTCTTAAAAGCCATAGAAGAAGAGTTTAAACTCAGAAACGCAAATAAAAATTTAACACTGATTGCATAAGAGTTAAGTATGAAAAACTTTATTTTGAGTATTCTAACCTTTATAGGACTTGCAACAGCAGGAAAGCCTATCTCAGAAGGTCAGCCAGCTTACAATTTCTCTCTAACAGCAGACGATGGCAAAATTGTAAAACTTGAAGATTACAAAGGTAAATGGGTAGTTTTATACTTTTATCCAAAGGCTGACACACCAGGTTGTACAACTCAGGCAAAAGAATACACAAAACTTATGCCAGAATTTGAAAAAAGAGGAATAGTAGTTTTTGGAATCAGTACAGATGACGTTGAAGATATAAAGAAGTTTAAACAAAAACATAATTTAAAAGTAAAGTTTTTATCAGACCTTAAAGGAGAAGTTGCAAAAGCTTATGACGTACCTTTAATCTTTGGACTTTGTTCAAGAAATACCATAATTATAAACCCAGTAGGTAAAGTAGAGAAAATATACAGAGGAGTTGACCCCTCAGCTGACGCTAAGAATGTTCTTAATTATATCAGTTCAAAGCTGTAAGGTTTCTGTTTAGGGATAGTTGAACTTTTCTTAATTTTTATCTTTATCTCTTAATTTTTTATCTGTTGAATAAAATTCTTTTAATCCTTATTTTTATTTTGATTTGATAATATTCTTTATTTAAAGACTTTAGTCTGTTATACATAGATTATCTTATAAAATTTAAATCAACAGCCTTGACAAAAATAGAAAAGGCATTTATAATAAATTATTAGATATAAAAAAAATTTATGTAGGAGGTAGCAAGATGGCAAAGTTAAAACCTCTTTATGACAGAGTTGTTGTTAAAAGAGTTGAGGAAGAAGTTGCAAAAACACCAGCTGGTATAATTATCCCAGATACTGCAAAAGAAAAACCTCAAATTGGAGAGGTGATTGCGGTAGGTGAGGGAAAGGTTTTAGAAAATGGTAATGTTTTACCATTAAAAGTAAAAGTTGGTGATAAAGTTTACTTTAGCAAGTATGCTGGAAACGAAGTTAAAGTTGACGGTGAAGAATTAATCATCTTAAGAGAAGATGACATTTTAGCAATTATTGAAAATTAAAAATAGGAGGTGGTATAGATGGCAGCAAAAAAATTAGTTTATGGTGATGAAGCAAGAGCTAAGTTAAAAGCTGGTGTTGATAAATTAGCAAACGCAGTAAAAGTAACTCTTGGTCCAAGAGGTAGAGAAGTAATCTTAGAGAAAAAATGGGGTTCTCCTGTAGTAACAAAAGACGGTGTATCTGTTGCTAAGGAAATAGAGTTAGCAGACCCATACGAAAACATGGCTGCACAACTTGTTAAAGAAGTTGCATCTAAAACTGCTGACGTGGCTGGAGACGGTACAACTACTGCAACAATCTTAACTCAAGCTATCTACGAAGAAGGATTAAAAGCAATAGCTTCTGGAGCTAACCCAGTTTACGTAAAAAGAGGAATAGATGAAGCTGTTAAAATTATCATTGAAGAATTAAAGAAAATATCCAAACCAGTATCAGGAAGAAAAGAGATAGAGCAAGTTGCTACAATCTCTGCTAACAACGACCCAGAAATCGGAAAAATCATAGCTGACGCTATGGAAAAAGTTGGAAAAGATGGTGTTATAACTGTAGAAGAGTCTAAATCTGCAGATACTATTTTAGAAGTAACAGAAGGTATGCAATTTGATAGAGGGTACTTATCTCCATACTTTGTAACAAACCCAGAAAAAATGGAAGCTGTTTTAGAAAATCCATACATCTTAATTTATGAAAAGAAAATAAACAATATAAGAGAATTACTACCTGTTCTTGAAAAAGTAGTTCAAACAAATAGACCGCTCTTGATAATCGCTGAAGACGTAGAAGGTGAAGCTTTAGCTACGTTAGTAGTAAACCACATAAAAGGTGTATTAAAAGTATGTGCTGTTAAAGCTCCAGGATTTGGAGAAAGAAGAAAGGCAATGCTCCAAGACATTGCTATACTAACAGGTGGTACTGCAATCACAGAAGACCTTGGAATTAAGCTTGAGTCTGTAGACCTTGATATGCTTGGAAAAGCTGACAAAGTTGTAGTTGACAAAGATAATACTACAATAATCGGTGGAAAAGGAAACCCAGAAGACATAAAAGCAAGAATTGAACAAATCAAAAAACAAATAGAGACTACAACTTCTGAATACGACAAAGAAAAACTCCAAGAAAGACTTGCTAAATTGGCAGGTGGTGTTGCTATAATCAAAGTTGGAGCTGCTACAGAAGCAGAGCTTAAAGAGAAGAAAGACAGAGTTGACGACGCAGTACACGCTACAAAAGCTGCTGTTGAAGAAGGGATAGTTCCTGGTGGTGGTGTAGCACTCTACAGAGCATCAAGAGCACTCTGCAACATCAACGAAGAAAACTCTGACAAAGCTTGGGGTATCAAGATAGTTAGAAACGCTTGTAAAGTACCAATTAAGCAAATTGCTTACAACGCAGGATTTGAAGGTTCTGTAATAGTAGAGAAAATAAAAGACTCTGAAAACGCAAATTACGGATTTAACGCTGCTACTGGTGAGTTTGTAGATATGGTGGAAGCTGGAATAATTGACCCAACTAAAGTTGTAAGAACAGCTCTCCAAAACGCCGCTTCTATAGCTGGAACAATGTTAACAGCTGAGTGCCTTGTAGCTGAAATAAAAGAGAAAGAAGAAAAACTTCCTGGTGCAGCCGGCGGCGGAATGGGAGATATGGAATTCTAATAAAAATTTATATAGAGTTTTAACAAGCCCCCATTACGGGGGCTTTTTTATTTTTATGGTAAAATAAAGTAAAAAGGATTTTAGATGGAAATTTTAGATTTTATTCTTCACATTGACAAATATTTAGCAATTTTAATCGAAAATTACGGAACTTTTGTTTATCTCTTACTATTTTTTATAATCTTCTCTGAAACTGGATTTGTAATAACCCCTTTTTTACCCGGAGACTCTCTTTTGTTTGTGTTAGGCTCTTTTTCTGCTGTAAATCTTTTAGACATTAAAATTTTATATCCTCTACTACTATCGGCTGCAATACTTGGAAACATTGTAAACTTTTTTATAGGATATTACTTTGGAGAGAAGATACTTAGAAACGGAAAGTTGATAAAGCAAGAGTATATAAAAGAAACAGAGAAGTTTTTTCAAAAGCATGGTGGAAAAGCTGTAATAATATCAAGATTTTTGCCGATTTTTAGGACTTTTGTTCCTTTTGTAGCAGGTATAGGAAAGATGGATACTCATCAGTTTATGTTGTATAACTTTATAGGTGGATTTTCTTGGATTACTTTCTTTTTACTTCTTGGCTATTTTACAGGAAACATTCCTTTTATAAAAGACAACATAACCCACTTTATCTATGCTATTATAGTTTTATCATTTTTGCCAATGGTTGTAAAAGTGTTTAAAAAGTGATTTATCCGTGGTTAACTCCACTTATAATACTTGTAGTTGGAATAGTTTTAAATCAAAAGTTTAATTTTAGCATACATATAGTTATTCCAGTTTTAATTTTCATTCTATCTTTTTCTTTTAAAGGTATTTTTAGATATATAATTTTAAACGTTGGCATACTTCTACTTGCTTTTTCTGTAAGTTATAAAGAAAAGATAAATACTTTTGAGATAAAAACTCCTTCATTTTTTGAGTGTAAGGTCGTATCATTTCCAAGTGAGTATAGAACTTCTAAATCTTTTGACTGTAAAGTTATATCTTCAGATTATCAGGAGCTGAAAGGAAAGACTATAAAGGTTTACTCAAAGGAAGAAGATGTATACTTTTTAACAAGACTGGCTTTTTTTGGTAAAGGGAAGGTAGAAGATGGAGAGGTGAAGGTTAGTACTATAAAAAATTTTGTGATAGTGGACAATTCTGATAATCCTTTATACTCATTTTTTAAGCTTAAAGAAAGTCTGATAAATAACTACGGACTTCATAGATTAAATAATGAGACTTTTTCTGTTGGAACTGCTTTAATATTTGGAGAAAAGAAGTATTTGGATTATGGAACTTACAAACCTTTTTTAGAGACAGGTCTTGCACATCTAATAGCAATATCTGGGTCTCACATCGCAATACTGTTTTTTTCTTTAAACTTTATTCTGTTTTTCTTTAGTGAAAGAGTTAGATATCTTGTTTTAGCCTCTCTTCTTCCTTTTTATACAGTTTTTACAGGTTTTGGTATTCCTGTTGTTAGAGCTGTGTTTATGGCTTTAATTTTTATACTTTCTAAACTTCTTTATTTAAAAAACAATCCTTTAAACATTCTGTTTTTTACAGCTTTTATTTTTCTACTGATTAATCCTGATTCTTTGTTTTCTGTATCTTTTCAGCTCTCTTTTGTGGCTGTGCTTGGAATAATACTTAGCGTTGAAGTTTTAAAAGATTACAATAATCTTGTTAAACTTTTAGGTGTGTCTTTGTTTGCAACTTTATTCACAGCTCCGATAGTTTTATACTACTTTTATAACTTTTCTCCAACTACTATAATAGCCACTCCTATAGCCTCTTTACCTTTGTATCCTTTGCTTACTCTCTCAGTTTTTAACATTTTTACAGGGTTTAATCTTGACTTTTTAGTTAAGTTTATGGACTTTTTTGGACTGATTTTTATTGAGATAGTTAAGTTTTTCTCAAAACTTGGTTTTTATCATACAGGGTTTAGTCCATCTGTATGGGTTATTAGTTTATATTTTGTTGTGATTTTAGCTGTTTTAAACTTGAAGATAAGAGCTGTTGAAAAGGTCTTGATAAGTTGTTTTGCTTTTATTGTTTTTCTGTTTTTAAGTAAAAGTGATTTAAGACCTAAGATTTATACTATTAAGACAAAGGTTTATCCTGTTGTATTTGTAGCAAAGGAAGGGAGCTGTTATCTTTTTACTGATTTTGAGTATAGCAAGGCTTTGAATCTTTTGAGGAAGGAAGGTTGTAAGTCAAGCTATCTTTTAACAGAAAAGCCTGAGAAGTTTTCAGATGACTTTATTTTAAACTTTGATAGGATTATAACTTACACTTATCAGGTAAGTGTGGACAATATTCTGTTTAAAAAGTGGGTAGAACCGTATTTGCTGATAAATGGTAAAGAGTATTTTTTGAAAAACGATGATAGAGTTATTTTCTTGGATTAAATAGCGACAGGTCAAGGTTAGCTCAAAACATATAATAGTTTACACATTAAGCACTATTTAAGTTAGTTTGAGTTTCTTTTAATATAAAAAAGACTACATTTTAATCTTTAAAAAGCATGTTAAAAACAATATAAAACTCTTGAATGAAACACTAGTAAATGAAAGTTTCAATTCCTCATAGGCACGCTAAAAACGTACATGGAAAAATATCCTGACAAATACAAAAAGCGTTTCAATTCCTCATAGGCACGCTAAAAACCCTACAT
>NZ_JHUV01000002.1 GCF_000619805.1 Sulfurihydrogenibium subterraneum DSM 15120
GAATAAAAATTCATAACTCAAAACTACATCTGTTTGTACTCGTTGTCTCCCTGAGCTACCAGTCATTGATTTTATAGCTACATCTCTAAAATCTGGTGAAATAGCAAAGTAATATAAAAAATGACTATCTGTTATTCCCTTTTTTCCTCTTAAAACTATAAATTCTGTAGAACCAAATCCTATTTCATTATCTTCTAAAATATCAACATATGCTGTCTTACCGTTCTCCAAACTTGGTGTAATTCTTGCGACTAACGTATCACCGTTCCTAAATTTTGCACCTCCATTATATAATCCTATTTGATAAGTATAAATTTTTTTTGTAAAAGGTTGTAATGCTTCCATTGGTACTTCTTTAGCAAGAGTTCCCTTCTTTAATATTTCAGAAGGATTAACAATAGCTACCTCTCCCAACTTAACCCTTTTCCATCCTTTAGGCAGTTTTTCACTCATTTTTCTTTTACCTCATTTTTCATCCTTCATCCTTCAAAAGATTTAAAATTCATTGTAAGTTTGGTATATTACTTTTTATATTTAAATTCCCAATTATTTCTTTAACGATAGCCATTTTCCATAACCTCTTTAACATATTCAAATATATTTAACAATTTTGCTTTATCCTCATAATCAAACTCAATATTAATATAATTCTTTTTCTTTAGAAATTTTTGCTATTTTAAACCTTTCTAAAGCTTTGCTTTTATAAATTTTATCTATTCCTTTAATCATTTTTATCGCCTTCTACTTTTATCTCTATTTTTCCCAAATTTTCAAGTATTAGTTTATTAAGTCTCTCTTCCTCTTTTAACAGCTCCAAAAATTCAGCCTTTAACTTACTAAATCTCCCTTCAAAATCAAAATCATCTTCTTCATCAGGCAGTCCTACATAACGACCGGGTGTTAAAACATAGTCAAGCTGTCTTACTTCTTCAATAGTTGCAGACTTGCAAAATCCTTTTATATCTTCATAACTTCCATCTTCTTTTTGCCATTTATGGTAAGTATCCGCAATTTTTCTTATATCTTCTTCTGTTAATACTCTTTGCCTTCTGTTTATAAGCTGTCCCATATCCCTTGCATCTATAAAAAGGATTTGCCCCTTTCTTGTTGTCTTATTCTTCCTTATAAACCACAGACAAGCTGGTATCTGTGTATTTAAAAAGAGTTTTGACGGAAGATTTACAATACAATCTATAAGGTCGCTTTCAATTATATTTTTTCTTATTTCGTACTCGTCTTTTTGTTTTGTAGTTAAAGAACCTTTTGATAAAACAAAGCCTGCTTTTCCGCTGGGTGCAAGGTGAAAGATAAAGTGTTGTATCCATGCATAGTTAGCATTATTAACGGGTGGGACTCCAAACTTCCATCTTACATCGTTTCTAAGTAATTCTCCACTCCAATCGCTGTCGTTAAAAGGTGGATTAGCTATTACAAAATCAGCTTTTAAGTCCTTGTGTGCATCGTTTAAAAAAGACCCTTCAGGATTCCATTTTACTTGCGAGCTGTCTATTCCTCTTATTGCAAGGTTCATCTTACAAAGTCGCCAAGTTGTTTGATTGCTCTCCTGTCCATAGATTGATATATCGTTTATCTTTCCTTGATGAGCCAAAACAAATTTTTCTGACTGAACAAACATTCCTCCACTTCCACAACAAGGGTCAAATACTCTTCCTTTATAAGGCTCAAGCATCTCAACCAAAAGCTCAACAACACTTCTTGGCGTGTAGAACTGACCGCCTTTTTTACCCTCAGCTAAAGCAAACTGTCCTAAAAAATACTCAAAAACATGACCTAATATATCTGATGTTTTCTCCTTTGCTTCATCTATTGAAATATTACTAAAAAGGTCAATAAGTCCTCCCAAACTTATAGGGTCAATGTTTCCCCTTGCATAAACCTTGGGTAAAACACCTTTTAGTGATGGGTTTACTTTTTCTATAAGTTCCATTGAGTTGTCAATTATTTTTCCGATTTCAGGGTCTTTTGCATGAGCTTTCAGATAACTCCATCTTGCTTCTGGTGGTATATAAAATACATTTTCCGCTTTATATTCGTCTATGTCTTCTGGGTCTGCTCCTTCGTATTCTCCCTCACCTTTTTTTAATTTTTCGTATAAATCTTCAAATGCTTCTGATATGTACCTTAAAAATATAAGTCCTAAAACAACATGTTTATACTCTGCAGCATCAATATTTTTTCTTAGCTTATCAGCAGCTTTCCAAAGCCCTTGCTCAAAAGATTCTAAATTTTCTTTTTTCTTTGCCATATCTTGTTTCTCTCTAAACTTTTTTGAAAAATATTATAATACTTAACATGAAAGATATTAACACTAAATTTATTGATTTGGCTATAAAAGAGGCTGAAAAAGCATTAAAAAAAGGTGATGTTCCGGTAGGAGCTGTTTTAGTGAAAGATAATGAGATTGTATCAAAAGGGCACAATCTTAGAATTTCTAAAAAAAATGCTTTATACCATGCAGAAATTGTCGCTATAGAAAGAGCATGTAAAAAACTTAAAAGCTGGAGATTAGATGATACTATTTTATACACAACTTTAGAGCCATGTCTTATGTGTGCTGGTGCAATTATGCAAGCTCGAATAAAAAAAGTTGTGTTTCTTGCAAAAGATGAAAAAGGTGGTGCAGTTTTAAGTAAGTACACTGTATTTGATGATAAAAAATTACCTTTTAAATTAGAGTATTCCTATATTCCTGATGAAAGAGCAGAAAAACTATTGAAAGATTTTTTTAAAGTGTTAAGAGAAGTTAAACGCCACGATAAAGTCTAAAAGCAAAAAGCTGTGGCAGATTAGCATTTAATATATCTTTTGCAGCTTTTTCTATATCATACTCAACTCTTATAAACTCTAACGTTAATTTTCCTTTATCAAAGATAAGGTAAGATGCTCTTGGGTCTTTATCTCTCGGTTGTCCTACACTTCCGGGATTTATTAGATATCTTTTAGCAGGGTCTAACTTTATAAAAGATTCTTTAATGAAATTTACTTCTTCATTATCTTTTTCAAAAATCCCTGCTATGTGTGTATGTCCGTAAAAGCAGTAGTTTTGATTAAAGGCTGAAAATGTATCTTTTGCCTCTTTTATTTTTGTTATATATTCCATACTTCCGGGGATACAAGGTTCATCATGGGTTAAAACCATCTCATCATCTTCATAATCTTTTTCTAAAGACCTCAAAAATTCTTTATGCTTCTCTTGTAAAACTTCTGAGTTATAAAAAGCAGCTTTTAGTGTATAAGGATTGTGCATATTTATAGGTTCAGCATCTGATACTAAGGTATCATGATTACCTCGTAAAGAAAAATCACAGTTTTCTTTTACCCACTCTACAACTTCTACAGGATTCGCTCCATAACCTACAATATCTCCAAGGCATATGATTTTATCTACATCTCTTTTTTTCAAATCTTTTTCTAAAGATTCGACAGCGTATATATTACTGTGTAGATCTGATATAAAGGCTATCCTCATATCCTTTAAACAACTCCCTTACTACTCTTCCAAGAATTCCATTTACAAATTTTACAGATTTTTTTGAACCTGTATAACATTCTACCAAGTCTAACGTATCAAATATTATTCGTTTTATCATAAAATTCTCTTCTTTGCCTTCTTCTTTTAATTTAAGAAAATCAGATATAGCAATTCTTAATAATGCTTTTTCTATGTATCCTAATCTTTCAAATCTCCACTTTTGAAGATGGAATTTTATCATTTCGTCTATAACTTCTTTCTTTTCATTAAAAAATAAGATTATTTCTTTAGCATAATTTACAGCTTCAGGGTTTATCTCTTTTAAGTTTGTATACTCTTTTAAAATATCTTCTAAAGGTTCATTTTTTTGGTCAAAGGTGTAAAAGACTTTTAGTAGCAGTTCTCTCGCCTGTCTTTGTATATTTTTTATGTTTTGTTTCATTAAGCTATCCTATCTGTCTTATTATGTTTACCATCTCTATAGCTGTTAAGGCTGCGTCAAAACCTTTATTACCCATTTTTGTTCCGGCTCTTTCTATAGCCTGTTCTATTGTATCTGTTGTTAAAATACCGTAAGATATAGGGACTTCTGTTTCTAAAGATACTTGAGCTATTCCCTTTGTTACTTCGTTCGCAACATAGTCAAAATGTGGTGTTGACCCTCTTATTACAGCTCCAAGACATATAATAGCGTCGTATTTTCCGGATTTTGCTAACTTCTTAGCTATTAAAGGAATTTCAAAAGAACCCGGCACTCTTACAACATCTATGTTCTCTTTACTACCGCCGTGTCTTAATATACAATCAATCGCTCCTTCTAAGAGTCTCTCTGTAATGAAGCTGTTAAACCTTCCTAAAACGATACCAAACTTTAAACCTTCCGCCGTCAAATTACCTTCTATTGTTCTCATAGACAACCTCCATTAATCATCCCATTTATTGTGCTTTCTCCACTCTTTTTCTTCATGTTTTCTCTCTTTTTCTAACTCTTTGAAAAATTTTATCTCTTCATTTCTTTCATGAACTTGCATTCTTCTTAGCTGACCAGGGGGTATTGCAATTGGTGGTTCTCCTCTTAAGATTATCCAAGGACCTTCATATCTTTCGGCTACATACCAAACGCCACCTTTATACCAGTACCATCTATTTTTGTATTTGTAAACTTCAACTCTGTCATCATCTATTACGTATACATCATATCTTGGTACGTAGACAATCCTTGGATTTACAACAATTTTATTGGGAGTATCTATTATAACAGCCGTACCACCAGGCCTTGAAACTACAACACAGGATGTAGCTATAGATCCGAAAATTAATGCAAATAAAAATTTTTTCATTGATTTACACCTCCATAATTACTTTTTTAACAGTATCAACAATATATTCAACTTCCTTTTCTGTTAAAGAGGCGTGAATTGGAATTGCAAAAAGCTCTCTACTACATCTTTCTCCAAAGTCGCAAGGTAGATGATCTGCATTTCTAAGTTGGTGTAGTGTATATTCATAGTAAACTCTTGCACCTATGCCGTTTTCTATAAGCTTTTCTACTATTTTGTTTCTTTCTGGATGTCTTAGAGCGTATATGTGATAAACGTGTTTTCTGTTTGGCAGCTCCTGAGGAAGTATCAACCCTGGTAAATCTTTAAACTCTTCATTATAGATTTTAGCTATCTTTCTTCTTTTTTCGTTAGTCTCTTCTAATCTTTTTAACTGCCAGTATCCTATACCTGCCTGAAACTCTGTAATCCTGAGATTTAAAGCTGGATGGTCTCCAAACTCTATCCAGTTTGTAATTTTCTCGTCAAGGTAAGAAGAATTTGTAAGTATGGCTCCTCCTTCTCCCATCGCAACGTTTTTAGACGCATAGAAACTAAAAGCAGATAAATCTCCTAAACTTCCTGCTTTTTTACCTTTATACTCTGCCCCGTGTGCCTGTGCTGCATCTTCTAAAATTATTACATCTTTTTCTTGGCATAAGGCCTTTATTCTTTCCATATCTGCAGTTTGACCAAATAGATGAACAGGGATAACTGCTTTTGGATTATACTTTTTAATCGCATCTTCTAACTGATTTACATCTATTGTATAACTTTCATCAACATCAATAACAACAGGTGTTCCGCCTGCCATTATAACTGCATCTATCGTTGCCATAAAACTTAAAGAAGGGACTATAACTATGTCCTCTTTTTTACTTATACCTATTGCTTTTAGTGCAATATACAGTGCAGCTGTACCGCTACAAACAGTATGACAAAACGCAACTCCTACATAATCTTTAAAACTTTCTCTAAACTTTAAAGTCCATTTTCCTCTCGTTATCTGTCCACTTCTCATAATTTCTAAGACTGTTTCTTCCTCTTCTTTTCCGAAAAAAGGTTTAATTATCGGAATCATACTGTCTCCTTTATATCTTAATTTTTTCTATTTCTTTTAGAATGTTTAAAGCTCTTAGGGAACTTTCGTAAGATGGATTTTTAATAAAGTTTTCTATCATTAATTTTAGCTTATCAACATTATCTTTTTCTACAACTTCACCTGATGGGTAAACTATTTTATCTTCTACAAAGTCTAATAAGGTTTCTTCCTTGCCTGATTTTAAATGCCAGCTTCTTTTTAAGAAAGGATTTAACCATGCAACTTGAAGATTAAACTCGGCGTTATCAGATTTTGCATTTACATAAACATTGTTTCCTTCTATATTTACTTTTTTTATGAAAAAGTCTCCAAAAATATAGTTAAATATGTATAAGTCGTGCCATGCAAGGTCAAAAAAAGGATTTATATAACCTTTTCCTAAGTTTAATCTATAACCTTCAACATTCTCAACTTTATGATTTAATTGTAAATTCCTGACACTACTTGAGTTAAGCTCTATTTCTGATACAGCCAAGATAACATCATTCTTGTATGCGAAATCTAAAGCCTCTTCAAAATCTTTTCTTGAAAGTGCTGGTGGTTTTTCTACCATTACGTTTATATTTCTTTCAATAGCTTTTTTTGCTATAGGAATGTGTGAAGTTGGAGATGTGGCAACAAATAAAAAGTTTATATTTTCTTTTTCAAGGGCTTTGTCCAAATCTGTATACTTTGGTACATCTTCTGGATACTTTTCAAACTGAGATTGATTAGAATCTATAAGAACGTAGTCTAAGTTTAACTCTCTAAATTTATTAACGTATTTACTTCCCATATTGCCTATGCCAACGATACCTACCTTCAAAACACACCCCAAAACTTTTTTAGAAAAATAAGCAAAAATTATACCAAAATAAACTCTTAGAAATTAATTAAAATTCTAAAAACGTCTTTTTGAAAATTTGCAAAATTAAGAAATAAGTCCGTGGTTCTTTAAAACTTCCTTTAACTTTTCTTCATTTTTAGAGTTCATGTAATAAAGAGGTAGTCTTAATTCACCACTTTCTATAAGCCCCATAAGGTATGCAGCTGTTTTTACAGGTATAGGGTTTGTTTCTATAAACAGTACTTTAAATAAGTCCCAGTATTTGTTGTGGATTTTCAGAGCTTCGTCAAACTTGCCTTCTAATGCAAATTTACACATTTGAGATATCTCTTTTGGAATTATGTTGTTTGCAACGGAAATAACTCCTTTTGCACCAACAGCCATCATAGGAAGAGTTAAAGCATCATCTCCAGATAGTATTAAAACTTCTTCGTTTGTTAATGATATAGTTTCAGAAACCCTTGCAACATTTCCCGTTGCCTCTTTTATTCCAATTATATTTGGAAAGTCAGAGTAAAGTCTTGCAAAAGTTTCTGGTAGCATATCAACACCAGTTCTTGAAGGTATGTTGTAAAGGATTAGTGGCAAGCTTGTTTCTTCTGCGATTGCTTTAAAGTGCTGGTATATTCCTTCTTGAGTAGGTTTATTGTAATAAGGTACTACCTGCAAAGAAGCGTCAGCTCCTACCTTTTCTGCAAACTTTGTAAGTAGTATAGCTTCGTGGGTAGAGTTTGCTCCAGTCCCAGCTATTATAGGTATCCTTTTTTGTGCATACTCAACAGCAAGCTCAATTAAAAGCTCATGTTCTTCATATGTTAAAGTAGGTGATTCTCCCGTTGTTCCAGCTACAACTATTGCATCTGTTTGATTTTCTATATGAAACTCAATTAACTTTTTTAAGGATTTTCTATCTAAAGATCCATCTTTAAACGGTGTTATAAGAGCAACGACAGAGCCGTAAAACATAACATCCTCCGATTTTAAAATGATAAAATAATTATAGATGGTTTTTAACAAACTTACAAGGTTGTGTATCAAATGGAAGAAAAAGTTTTAATAAAAGATTTAAAAGATTTAGAAAATTTTACAAAAGAGTTTTCAAAAAAACTCAAAGGAAACGAAGTTATCCTACTTGAAGGCGACTTAGGAGCTGGAAAAACAACTTTTACAAAGTATTTACTGAAAGCTTTAGGTGTTGAAGAAGAGATAACATCTCCTACTTTTGGAATAATGAATCAGTACGAGGGGAAAAATTTTGATATATACCATTTAGATATGTACAGGATAAATAACTTTGATATTTCAGACATTATTGGTAAAGGGTTAATCATAATTGAATGGCCTAAAGAAAATATAGATTATAACTATAAAATTAACGTACAGCAATTAGAAAATGACAATAGGTTATTTATAATACAAGGGGGATAACCCCCTTATAAAAATTATTCTAATATTTCTAAAACTGCTTTCTTATTTGCTTTTCTTGAAACAGCAGCTAATATAGTTCTCATAGCTCTTGCTGTTCTACCTTGTTTTCCAATTACTTTTCCTAAGTCTTCTGGAGCTACTTTAAGCTCAACAACTGTAGTTTTTTCACCTTCAATTTCTTTTACTTCTACCTTTTCTGGATAATCAACAATAGCTCTTGCCATTTGTTCTACAATTTCTGTAAGCTTGCTCATCACTATACCTCCTTTCAAGCAGTTAGTTTTCTAATCCGAAAGATTTCAATATTTTAAGCGCCCTTTCAGTAGGTTGAGCTCCTTTACTGATCCACTCTTTTGCTTTTTCTACATTAACATTTCCGGTTTTTAATATTGGGTCGTATGTTCCCAAATACTCTATGGCTTTTCCTTCTCTCGGCTTTTTACTATCCATAACTACCATTCTGAAAACTGGATGCTTTTTCCTTCCTGCTCTTGCAAGTCTTATTTTAACCAAAAGGTTAACCTCCTTCACAAAGTTTTTGAATAAGATATTATAGCAAAAAAATTTAACAAATGCTATAATTTTTACATCCTTAAAATAAAAGAGGGGTTTTTAACATGGTTTTATGTAAAATTCCTGTTTTTGATACTCAGAAAAATCTCTATGCTTATGAAATAAAGTATGAGAGAGAAGAATCTGATTTAAACCAGATGATAAAAGATTTATACTACACCATATCTCAACTTGATATAAAAAAATTTTTAAGTGGAAAGAATGCCTTTATAAAGGTTCACCCGGATGTAATAATTTTTACAGAATTTATAAATTTAATAAATAAGGAAATATTTATCTTGGAAGTTGAATCAAAATATCTAAAGTCCAAAACATTTATAGAAAAATTAAAGGCTTTAAAGGAAGAAGGATTTACTTTTTCCTTAGAATTCTCAGAAGGAGAATTTAATCCAGATACATATTTGTCTGTTGCAAGTATATTTGAATATCTATCTGTAAGCTTAAAAAACTTTAACTTAGAAAAAGAAAAATTTATAAGTTTTTCCTTAGAATTACCTTTTACATTAAAAGCAGAAGACGTTGAAAATAATGAAGATTTTAACAAAGCATTAGAGCTTGGATTTAAACTCTTTGAAGGAGAATTTTTTACAAAACCAGAGCAGTTAACTACGAAAGAAGAAAGTTTTAATAAATTAGAAGTTTTAAAATTAATCAGATACGTATCTGAAGAAGACGATCTAAACGATATTGCAGAAGCGATAAAAGCAAGTCCTGCTATAAGTGTAGCATTACTTAAGTATGTAAACTCATCATTCTTTTACTTAGCAAATCCTATTACGTCAATAAATAGAGCTGTTATTTATTTGGGAAAAAAGAACATTTTAAGTTGGCTGCTTTTAATTTCTATGATTTCTGTAGCTAAAAATGATACAGATATAGAATCTGTTAAAATGGCACTGTTTAGAGGTAAATTTATGGAATTATTGAGCTTAAAAATTAACCCTGATCAAAACATAGCAGATACTGCGTTTTTAGTTGGTGTTTTATCTTTAGCAGAAAAGATATTTAAAGTAGATATAAAAACAATTTTAAATGAGCTAAAACTATCTCAAGAATTTGAAAAGATTTTAACGGAAAGGTTGGGATATTTCGGAGAGTTATTAAACTTTGTAATAAATGTAGAAAAAAATAATTTTTCAGAAATAAAAATATTTAAGAAAGATTATGGTTTATCAGATCAAGAGATAGGTGTTATTACTGTTGAAACATATAAATGGATAGATATGATCTTTGAGATAGTGAGGTAATACTATGGTTATAACAGAAGAAAAAATTGACATAATTTTTTCCAGACTTTTGACATACGTTGAGAAAAATTTTAAATCTTTTTTATGTAAAGAAAGTCTATTTCAAATAAAAGATTTACTCACTCAAACACTAAAAGATAAAAATAAGGTTGAACAATTTGGAGAGATAGGATTATTTTTTGCAGAAAGTGATGTTATTTTTGTTGAAGCGATATATCTTTTTGAGTTTTTAAGGAAAAATTTTATAGCCCACTTACCTAATAACATAGATTTAAGAGAAGCTAAAAGGATAGAAAGGCTTTTTGAAGACATAGTAAATTCGTTTTCAAAAGGTTACGTTGAAAGTTATACTAAAAGAAAAATAAACAACTTAACATTTTTAGAAAACCATATAATACCTAATGAGATGATTTACCAACTTTCTAAACCTTTAAAATCACATATTAATTATTTTAGGAGTTTTTTATATTCAATTATTACTGATGAAAAATTTAATAATATAGACCACAAATCCTGTGAGTTTGGAGTCTGGTTAAAAGATGAAGGAAAGCAACTTATAGAAGAAGAGATAATATATAAGAACATTAGATTCATACATAAAAACTTTCATAACTTAATAGAAATATCTCAAAGCTATAAAAATCAAGGATTTTATAAAGAATTATTCTTCATCTTAAATGAAATAGAAAATCTTCTACTGCAGATTATTAACAACTTTTCTTACTTAAACACTAAACTTTTGGCTTACGAATTTTCTAAAGACCCATTAACCGGAGTTCTAACAAGAAGAGGATTTAACTTAATTTTACAAAAACACTTTGAAATCTCTGAGCTTACAGGACTTCCTATATCAATTATAATTGCAGATATTGACTTTTTTAAAAGGATAAACGATACTTATGGACATTTAGCCGGAGACGAAGCTCTAAAACATTTTGTTAAAATAATAAAACAAAATTTACGAAAATCTGATTACGTATTTAGATTCGGTGGTGAAGAGTTTATAATTCTACTTCCAAACACTTCGTTAGAAGAAGCTGTGGCGATTGCTGAAAAAATAAGAGAATCTTTAGAAAATACACCTTTAATATACAATGGAAAAGAAATTAAGATAACTGCAAGTTTTGGAGTTAAAGAAATAAATCCAACAGAACATACAGAAAAAGTGATAGAAGAAGTTGATAAAAAACTATATCAGGCTAAAGAATCAGGAAGAAACAAAGTTGTTTATTAAATATAACCTAAATTTCTTAACCTTAATTTTGCATCACTTTCCCATCCTCTTTTTCCGTCGGTTAGACTAAGAGCTGTTTTTAGGTTTTCAATTGCAAGGTTTTTATTTCCGTATTCTTGATAAGCTACTCCTAAAAAGTAATAAAGGTCTGGATTACTATCTATAAGTTTTTTTGCGTCTTCTAAAACGATTATTGCCTCTTTATACTGATTTAATTTTACCAAAGAAGCTCCTAAAATTAATCTTGGTAAAAAGTAAGTTTTATCTAAGTTGTAAGCTTTAACTGAGTCTAAATAAGCTTTTTGATAGTCTTTTAAAGCATAATAAACAAAAGCTCTGTAAGTGTAAGCCGCATTGTTATTAGGATAAAGTGATATAGCTTTGTTAAGGTTTGACAATGCTACAGAAAAATTTTTATTCTTTATGTTTTCTTTTGCATTTTCTACTAACTCAAAACTTTCATTTGTTTTTAACAATTTCTGCTTTATGATTTTGAACTCTTCGCTATCTTTTTTGAGAAGAAGCCTGTCAGGATACTTTGTTTGTATAAGGTAAGAAACACTCTTTATTCTGTCTTCAGGTAGTGGGTGGGATAAAAGCCACTTAGGTGCGCTTACTTTTTCCATAGATTTGAATTTTTCAAATGTAGATATTAAACCTCTTGGGTCGTATCCAGCTTCGTAGGTAAACCTGACTCCAAGTGCATCTGCTTCGCTTTCTTGGTCTCTACTGTACTTTAGTTGTAGCAATCCTGCTGATACTTGTGCTAATTGCATTACAACTTGTTGATACTGAGAGTTTGATGTAGCAACAGCTAAAATATTTAAAAGAATATTCATTCCGTAGGTTTTTTCTAAAAATTTTGCGTGGTGTCTTGCTGTGATGTGTCCTACCTCGTGGGCCATTACACTTGCAAGATCAGACTCGTTATCTAATATAAGGATAAGTCCTCTGTTTACAAAAACTGGTCCACCTGGAAGAGCAAATGCGTTTACTTCTTTTGAATTAACCAAGAAAAATTGATAATCAACCTGCCTTGGAGATTTTGATGCTATTTTGTATCCCAAATTTTTTATGTAGTTTTGAACTTCTTCATCAGGATAAAGTCCATCATTTCCGTTTATAGCCTCTGGAATTACTTTTCTTCCTATGGCTATTTCTTGATCTGGTGGTAGTAAAGTGAAAGTAGTTTTACCTGTTAATGGGTCTTGAACTGTAGCGCAGGACAAAACAAAGAATAATAAAAATAGACTAAAAATCCCTAACTTTCTAACCATACAAAAACTCCGTGTCAAATAACATTACTTTAATTTTATTATCTTTTTCTAACGATTCAACACCTACATCAATAATACCAAGACCATTGGCGTTAACCATTCCTGTTAGGATGTTAGAACCTTGTTTTCCAAACGGTGTTGCATAAATATTACCGTCCTTATACTCAACATTAACTCTTATAAATTCAAGTCTTTCTGCTGACTTTCTATTAAAATCTTCTGTTAAAACAGCTTCTATAACAGGATTATATAGTTTTTCATATCCCATCATCTTCCTTAAAGCAGGTTTTACAAAAACCTCAAAAACAACCATAGATGCAACTGGATTGCCCGGAATACCAAAAAACAGCTTTTGATTATCTTCACCCCAAGTTCCAAAAACAAGGGGTTTTCCTGGCTTTATTGCAACTTTCCAAAAGTGAATATTTACATTTAAAACTTCTTTTACAAAATCTTTAACTAAATCGTACTCTCCTACCGATACTCCACCTGTTGTAAGGACTACATCAAAGTTTTTAGCATACTTTAGCTTTTCTCTGATATCTTTTGGATTATCTTTTGCAAATCCTATAACTGTAGGATATGCACTTGTTTGCAGTACTTGAGCGTAAAGAGAATATGTGTTAGAGGTTCTTATCTGAGATTCCTTTGTTATAGATTCTGCTAAGTCTAAAATTTCATCTCCTGTTGTTATTATTGCAACTCTGGGTTTTTGGTAAACGTAAACGGTAGGTTTGTTTACTGAAGAAAGTATTCCTATTTCTGCTGGTCTTAAAGTTTTTCCTGATTTTATTAAAATATCTCCTTTTTTATAATCTCCTGCTTTTGGTCTTATGTTTGAACCTTTTTTTAACTCTTTGTATATGTATACTTTGCCATCTTCAACTTTGGTTAACTCTTTTTGTATAACTGTGTCAGCTCCTTGGGGAATGAGAGCTCCTGTATATATAGGTATTGCATAGCCTTTTTCCAGCACAGGTGGAATGTCTCCAGCTTTACTTTCTCCGAATATCTTTAAAACTACTGGATTTGTTTCACTTGCACCTACTATGTCTTCATACTTTACTGCAAAACCATCCATACCACTGTTATCAGCAGGTGGATTGTCTCTGTCTGCTACTATGTCCTCTGCTAAAACTCTGTTTAATGCAGAGTTTAAAAATACTTTTTCTTTTCCTAAAATTTTTGTATTTTCCAGTATTACATTTAGAGCCTCTTGATAAGTTAACATTATGATACCTCCATATCTTGCAATGCAATGACGTTTAAACCTTTATCTTTATATGATTTTATCGCCATAACTGCAGCAGAAGCTCCCCTAATAGTTGTAAAGTATGGTGTTTTAGTAGCTACTGCCGACCTTCTTATATAGTATGCATCAGACCTTTCTCTCTTTCCAGAAGGAGTGTTTATAATCATTGCGATCTCACCATTTTTTATTCTGTCTACAATGTTTGGTCTTTCTTCCGAAAGTTTGTTTACAAGGGTTGCCTGAATACCATTTTCTTGTAAAAATCTATAAGTTCCGGAAGTGGCGTATATTTTAAAGCCAAGGTCTAAAAGTTGTTTTGCTATATCTATTACCTGCGGTTTATCTTTATCCGCTACTGAAATAAAAATGTTGCCTGATTGAGGTAGTATCTGTCCTGAACCTGCTTGAGCTTTCCAGTAAGCAAGTCCAAAGTCTTTGTCTATTCCCATCACTTCTCCCGTACTTTTCATCTCAGGACCAAGTACAGGGTCTACTTCTGGGAATCTGTTCCACGGAAACACCACTTCTTTAACAGCGTAATAAGGAAAGTCAACTGGTAAAAAGTCAGAAGCTGGATGAAAGTCTTTTATTTGGAAGACTTGAGGGACTATCTCTCTTAACTTTTTACCTACCATAACTTTTGATGCAATTTTTGCCAAAGGATAGCCGATAGCTTTACTTACAAAAGGAACTGTTCTTGAAGCTCTGGGGTTTGCTTCTATTACATATATTTCTCCGTCTTTTATTGCATACTGAATATTTATAAGTCCTATGGTATTTAGAGCCTTGGCAAGTTTTTTTGATTGTTGTTTTATTTTTATTACAACTTCATCATCAAGGGTGTAGTGGGGGATGCAAGTTGCACTGTCTCCTGAGTGAATTCCTGCTTCTTCAATATGTTCCATCACAGCTCCAACTAAAACGTCATCACCATCACAAACACAATCAACGTCAACCTCAATACTTCCATCTAAAAACTTATCTATCAAGATTGGTTTATCTTCCGTTACAGATACAGCTTCTTGTATATACTCAATTAGTTCTGAAGTATCGTAAACCAATCTCATTGCCCTTCCGCCTAAAACGTAGGAAGGTCTTACTAAAACTGGATATCCTATATTTTCTGCAATTTGTATTGCTTCTTCTTTTGACCTTGCTACACCGCTTTTTGGTTGTTTTAAACCTAAACTTATAATTAGGTCTCTAAATCTTTCTCTGTCTTCTGCTATATCAATACTTTCAGGAGATGTTCCTAATATGGGGACATTTAACTTCTCAAGAGGTTTTGCGAGTTTTAAAGGAGTTTGACCTCCAAACTGGACAACAACACCATCAGGTTTTTCTCTTTCTATTATGTTAAGTACATCTTCTAAAACTATTGGCTCAAAAAAGAGTTTATCGGAAGTATCATAATCTGTAGAAACCGTCTCAGGGTTGCAGTTTACCATTATTGCTTGATATCCTTCTTCTCTTAAAGACCATACACAGTGAACGCAAGCGTAATCAAACTCAACACCTTGACCTATTCTGTTAGGTCCACTTCCTAAAATAATTACTTTCTTCATCTTGCCTCCAAGATTTTTTTAAAATCTTCTATTAATTCTTTCATATGGGTAAAACGGTGATTACCACCGGGATACATTACAACGTGAAAACCTTTAAAGTACTCCGCTGTTTTTCTACTATCTAAAAGCTCGTCTTCTTCATCTAAATAAATGTAAACTAAATCTTTTAAAGGGTCTAAATCTTTAACATAATAATTTTTTAGCTTCTCAAGATGTTCTTGAGTAAATATATATTCTTCATCTGTTTTAAAATTCTTCTGATGTCCGACTTGTTTTTGTAGAGAAGTGTAAGGGTCTATAGAAGGATTTATTAAAACACTCGGGACTTTAAACTTTTCTGTTAAGTAGAGGGCATAGAAACCTCCTAAAGAAGTGCCAAATATATACATCTCATCTTTTTCCTTTATTGCATCTACTAAAAACTCAAGCTGAGATACAGCTTCCTCAGGGTCATAATGTAAAGTTGGAGATATAACGTTTCGTGGTTTAAAGGCTTCTCTTAGATAGTTTATCTTATCACCGTAGCCAGCTGAGTTAAATCCGTGGATATAAAGTATTTTCATAACATTACTCCTGAGTTAATACTTTATAAAAATCTTCAATAGTATTAACTTTTACGGCTTTTTTTCTTAAATCTTTTAATATGTTTAAATCATTGATAGACTTTACTTTATTTTTCAAATCTTCAGAAACAAACTCAAACTTAGTCTCTAAAATTTCAATGATAGAGTCTTGAGCGTCTAAAATTAAACCTTGTTGTAAACCTTGCTGTAATCCTTGCTGTAATCCTTCCTCTAATCCTTTTTTTAAACCTTCTAATTTCCATTTTTCTGTTAATGTCATCATTTTTTCTTCACCTTCTATCACCCATCGTGAGGAGCTTTTTCAATAGACAACTACCCTACTCCTTTTATAAAAAGAATCGTATTCCAGCTATACCATAAACACCAGTTTTAAGCACTTCTTCAATGTTAGAGTTGTTGATACCTCCAAGTGCGTAAACAGGAACCTTAGCAACTTCTAAAACTTCTTTTAGCCCTTCTATACCTATAGGTTTCCCTTTACCTTCTACTTCAAAAATAGGAGATATAAAAACATAGTCAGCTCCTTCTTCTTGAGCCTTTAAAATATCTTCTACGCTGTGGCAAGATTTACCAACGATTAAATCGGGAAACTTTCTTTTAACAACACTTACAGGAACGCTTCTTGAAGTAAGGTGAACGCCGTCTAATCCTAACATATAAGCTATATCAACCCTTGAATTTATAAAAATTTTAGCATCATAACCTTTTGATACTTCTAAAACTTTATCTGTTAGGTCGTACAATTCATCATCTGAAAGGTCTTTTTCTCTGATTTGAATAAGTCTTACACCTTTGTCTAAAGCTTCTTTTATAGTATCTAAAAAAGGTTTTTTAAACTTTTTTCTATCTGTAATAAAGTAAAACCTGTGCATCACTCTTTATCTCTGTCTAAGTAAACAAAAATTCCGAAAATAACAAAAGTGAATATTACCATTCCTAAGATTATGATGGGAAACCAAGTACCTACGTCCATAGTCTCACCTCCAATATGATATAATTATATCATATTTTGAATAATATCGGAGTAAAAATGAGTTTAAAAGAAAAAATAGCTTTATTTTTAGCAACTTCTTTTTATTTAGGAAAGTTTCCGATAGCTCCCGGTACTGTAGGAACGTTAGGTGCAATACCGTTTTTTTATCTTTACTGGAATAAAGGCTTAATGGCTCAAATATCCATAACATTATCTGTTATATTCATAGGTATATGGGCTTCTTACGAAATCAGTAAATTGTATAATGACAAAGATCCATCTTTTGTAAGTATAGATGAAATAGCTGGGTATATGATTACAATGTTAGGTATAGACCCTTCTAAAATAGAGTTAAATCAAGCTTTAACTTACTTTATTTTAGGTTTTATAATCTTTAGAATTGTTGATATAGTAAAACCACCTCCGATAAAAGCTCTTGAAAAGTACCCTATGGGTGTAGGAATAGTTGTAGATGATGTTATGGCAGGGATTTACAGCTGGATGACTTTACACTCTTTAATCTGGATTTTTAAATTTTAAAGAAGGAGTTTAAAATGCTGACTTACAAAGATGCTGGAGTTGATATAGAAAAAGCTGACAAATTTGTAGAAGAGATTAAAGGATACGCTAAAAAAACTTTTACAAAAAATGTGATAACGCCAATTGGCGGTTTTGCTTCAGCATACCTTTTAGATATTGCAAAGTATAAAAACCCTGTTATAACTTCTTCAACTGACGGAGTAGGTACAAAACTTAAAATTGCTCAAATTCTTGATAAACATGACACAATAGGAATAGACCTTGTAGCAATGTGTGTTAATGACTTAATTACAACTACATCTAAACCTCTATTCTTTCTTGATTACTTTGCCACAGGAAAATTAAAACCACAGACAGCTGTAGAGGTTATTAAAGGCATAGCAAAAGGATGTGAAATAGCAGGATGTTCTTTAGTAGGTGGTGAAACTGCAGAAATGCCCGGAATGTATGATGAAGGCGAGTACGACCTTGCAGGTTTTGCAGTGGGTATTGTAGAAAAAGAGAAAATGTTAGATGGAAGTAAAACAGAAAAAGGGAATATACTTATAGGTCTTGCATCGTCAGGAGTTCACAGTAATGGCTACTCTTTGGTTAGAAAGATAGTAGAAATAAAAGGATATGACTATAAAGACTACTTTGAAGAGTTTGGTAAGACTTTAGGAGAAGAGCTTTTAACCCCAACTAAAATATATGTTAATACTGTTCTAACCTTATCAGAAAAGGTAGATATAAAATCTATTGCACATATAACAGGTGGAGGAATCTCTGGAAACTTAATCAGAGTTATAAGAGATGGTCTTAAAGCAGTTATAGAAGAAGGTTCTTGGGAAGTCTTACCTGTGTTTAAATGGATACAGAAAGAAGGAAACGTTACAAAAGAAGAGATGTATAAAACATTCAATATGGGAATAGGTTTGATTATAGCTATAGATAAAAAAGATGAGAAAGAAACTATCAAAATCCTTGAAGATTTAGGAGAAAAACCGTACATAATAGGCTATTTAGAAGAAGGAGAAAAATCAGTCAATATTATTTAAGGAGAGAATTTGAAAAATTTAGTAGTACTTATCTCCGGAAGAGGCTCTAACTTAAAAGCCATAATAGATGCTATCGAAAATGGAAAGATAAACGCAAAAATATCTTTGGTTTTATCTAATAAAAAAGAAGCTAAAGGTTTAGAGATAGCAAAAAATTATGGGATAAAAACAAAATTTATAGACCCTTCATTTTTCTCTTCAAGAAAAGGGTACGATATATATATAGCAGAGCTTATAAAAAAAGAAAATCCTGATTTAATTGTTTTAGCAGGATACATGAGAATACTAAGTGATGAGTTTATTGATGCTTTTGAAGGAAAAATCATAAACATACATCCCTCTTTAATTCCTGCCTTTCAAGGAAAAAACGCACAAAAACAAGCTTTAGAGTTTGGGTCGCTTATTACAGGTTGTTCTGTTCATTTTGTTACTAAAGATTTAGACAGCGGTCCTGTTATCATTCAAGCAGTAGTCCCAGTATTACCAGAAGATACAGAGGAGACTTTATCAAAAAGAATACTCAGTTATGAACACAGAATATATCCTCAGGCAATAAAATGGATATTAGAAGACAGAGTTTTAGTTGAAGGAAGAAAAGTGATAGTTAAAGATGCAAAGTACGGAACTATACCTGTAAATCCAGCCCTTGAAGATTTTTAAAAAAAGTGTATAATAGTTAGTGAATATTAACCGGAGGTGTGGCTATGTCAACTACAGTAGCACAAGGACAAAGTTGTCCACAACCAAGCTTTTTTGAAAAAAATAAATTTACAGTTCTTAGAAATATAGCATATTTAACGGTTATCTTTTTACTCATCGTTCTTCCTACATTTAACATTGTAAAAATAGACATAGCGAGAAATCAGTCCTTCATTTTTGGTAAACCTGTTTCTTTAGCTGAAGGACTTGCTCCAGTAATATTTGCCGGTGGTATATTTGCAATTCTTGTTATAGTCCTAAACCTTATACTTGGAAGAGTTTTTTGTGGATGGATATGTCCTGGTGGTTGGTTTGCAGAACTACAAGAAAAATTTAGAAGAATGTGGTGGACTCCAACATCTAAATCAGCTCAGAAAATTACTTACATATTATTTACCGTAATCACATCAATACTTTTTTCACTTTTATTTTTAAACTGGGTTACAGATTTAAGAGTTTTCTTCTATGAAACAAATCCTTCTTTTATACCTATGTGGCTTGTTTTTTTAGGCATGACTGGAATATTTTACTTTGAACTTTTCATAGGTAAAAGATGGTGTAGAGTCTTCTGTCCTACAGGAATTTACCAGAAAATAACACCTTATCACCACCTTTACAAACCTACATTAGTAAACGTAGATGCTTGCACTGACTGTAGAGAGTGTGTGAAAAACTGTCCTATGGCGTTAGACCCAAGAAGGATGGCTTACATAAACGACTTTTATAAAGGAATAGCCGCTTGTATAGAGTGTTATAATTGTATAGACTCTTGTACAAAAGCTCAATCAGAAAAATGTTTACCAGTTGCTATGGGTATCGTTAAAGAACTACCTCCAAGAGACCCTGACTTTATATCTGGAAAATCTCTGCAAAAACATTAATTTTATATAGACCCCCTCCCCCCTCCCAAATCCCCTCCTCTGGCTTCCCGTCAAAGGGAAGCCCTTTTTTATTTTATAATATTAATTAAACATTGGAGGTATCACTTTGCTGACAATAAAAAAACAATTCTTAGATGAAATAAAAAAACAGGCAGAAGAAGGATATCCTTATGAAATATGTGGCTTTTTAATAGGTAAACAAGATTATGAAAGAAATTTACGAGAAGTTTTTGAAGTAATTCAAGTAGAAAATCAAAACAAAGAAAGAGCGAATGACAGGTTTGACATCTCACCAAAAGATTACATGAGAGTAGAAAATTACGCTGACAGTAAAGGTTTACAGATAGTAGGGATATACCACTCTCACCCAGACCATCCAGACAGACCATCTCAAACAGACCTACTTTACGCCCTTGAAGATATGTCATATATTATAGTAAGTGTTCAAAATGCAAAAGCAGTATCTTATAGAAGCTTCTTTTTAAAAGATGGAAAATTTGAAGAAGAGGTTGTTGTAGAAAATGATCAACTTAAAAAATTTTAACTTTAAAGAGCTGGAAAATTTTGTAGTAGAAAACGGATGGCCAAAGTTTAGAGCTAAACAGATTACAAAGTGGCTATACAACAAAAAAGTTGAGTCTTTTGACCAGATGACTGACCTGTCAAAAGAGATAAGACAGACTTTAAAAGAGAAATGTGAAATAAACCCATTAAAACTACTTACCTATCAGCAGTCTAAAATTGATGGTAGTATGAAGTTTTTATGGCAGCTAAAAGATGGAAATACTATAGAAACAGTCTTAATAAACGAAAAAAATCATAAAACTCTCTGTGTATCTACTCAAGTAGGTTGTGCGGTAGGATGTAAGTTCTGCTACACAACAAAAGACGGTCTTATAAGAAATCTTGAGACGGCAGAAATTGTTGACCAGTACATAAATGTTCAAAGATTTTTAGGAGACGAAGAAGAAAATAGAATATCAAATATTGTCTATATGGGAATGGGAGAGCCACTTGCAAACTATGATAACGTTAAAAAATCTGTTCAGATATTTACCCATCCTGATATGTGTAAGTTGTCTCACAGAAAGATAACAATCTCATCAAGTGGAATACTTCACCAAATAAAAAGAATGTTTGAAGATAAAGACTTTCCACAGGTAAAACTTGCAGTTTCTTTAAATGCATCTCACCAAAGCCAAAGGGCTTACCTTATGCCTATATCTCAAACAAACACTTTAGAAGACCTTATGGATTTACTTAGAAAACTACCTTTAAAACCTGGCTGGAGAATTACACTTGAATACGTCCTAATAAAGAATGTAAATGATACAGTTGAAGATGCTAAAAGACTTGTAAACCTTCTTAAAAAAGACAAACACAGATTTAAGGTAAACCTTATTCCATTTAACCCATATCCTGCTTCTGATTTTGAAAGACCAGAAGAAAGTAGAGTTTTAGCCTTTGAAAAAGTATTGTGGGACAACAACATAGCAACCTTTATAAGATGGAGTAAAGGAAGAGATATAGACGCAGCCTGCGGTCAGCTGAGAAAAAAGGAGATACTCTTTTTAAATGCTTGAGTTTATAAAAGGAAAAATTACAAAATTAGATAAAAATAAAATTATTGTAGAAAAAGACGGTTTTGGAATACTAATTTACGTTCCTGATTGTGAAAAGTTTTCAGATGAAGACAAAGTATATACAGTTTTAAAAGTAAAAGAAGAAGAAATCCGTGTAATAGGCTTTAAAACACAGCAAGAAAAAGAGTTGTTCAACAAACTTACTCAGATACACGGAGTAGGAGAAAAACACGCCTTGGCTATACTTGGTACATTTTCAGTAGATGAGTTTATAGATATAATAGACCAGTCAGATATAGAGAGCTTAACAAAAGTTCAAGGAATAGGTAAAAAAACAGCTCAAAGAATAATAGTAGAGTTAAAAGGTAAGATATATTTTCCTGAAAACTCTTTAATTCAAGACCTTGTAAAAACCCTGATAAACTTAGGATTTGATAAAGACCAGTCTTATAAAGTAGTAAAAGAGATTTTAAAGGTAGAAGATAATTTAGAAGAAGTGTTAAAAAAAGCAATATCTACTCTTGCTTCCCATACTTGATAAACTTAGCTACTTCTACGATAAACCTATTGGAAACATCTTCAAACTCTGATTTTACAAGGTTGTATAATAACTCTTTATCAACCTCTTTTGTAGGGTCTGCTAAAACGTCCCTTAAAGATGAAATCAAAGACAGTTTTTGAGCAACATCTTGAGATATTACACCATTTTCTCCTAAATTTTTAAAACAGTCTTTACTTGGTTTTAAACCTATCTGCCTTGATAAATGCCTACATATCCACAATGCACTATCTATTGCAACTACTAAAAAGTATCTGCTTCTATCAATTGCAAAATTACTATTTAAAAACTCTTCCTTTGAGATTTTTTTAAAAGGTTCAAGTCTCTTTACTTCACCTTTTATTACAGATGCATGATGATTTAGTTTAACTAAGTTAACAGGGACAGCTAATTTTGGCTGTTTTTCTTTCAGTTGTCTAACTACCTCTGCCAGCTCCTTTAAGAATAAATTTGAAAGTGTATCTACAATCTCTTTTGATAAGTGGTAGAGCTCTTTTTCTGAGTAGTTAAAGCCACTTTCAAACAGATTTACTTTAAACTTTACAAAGTCTTGGAATAATCTATTTAACTTTTCTGAGAATACACCTTCTTGGGAAAGTTTCTCCAAACAGTTTTCTTTTATCTTTTCGTTATGTATATTAGATAAAATATGACAGGCTATAGCTTCAAGTTCATCGTAAAGTATTATTAGATAGTATTTTACCCTATCAGGATACATCGGCGTTTTTAAAAACTCATCTTCTCCCACGTCAAGTATTTTAGATACCTTTTTTAGGGCATTGTTTACCTTTGTAGCTTTCTCGT
This sequence comes from Sulfurihydrogenibium subterraneum DSM 15120, assembly GCF_000619805.1. Classification (NCBI taxonomy): domain Bacteria; kingdom Pseudomonadati; phylum Aquificota; class Aquificia; order Aquificales; family Hydrogenothermaceae; genus Sulfurihydrogenibium; species Sulfurihydrogenibium subterraneum. The sequence continues at coordinate 22,977 of NZ_JHUV01000002.1, forward strand.
TTAAAAACTCTATATTAAGCATATTTTTCACCTTTTGGAAAATTTGCAAAAGTGCTAAACACTCTACTACAATATATTAGCATTTTTAAGAAAAAAATTTAGGCATGAATTTTGCCTAATGTATTTTGAAAATCGTAGCGGGAGATTAATATGATTTGCCAATTTCAAAGGACTATAAAAAAGCCAGTCATAATAGAAGGAATAGGTTTACATACAGGGAAAAAGGTAAAAGTAAAGCTATATCCAGCTAAAAAGAATGAAGGAATAAACTTTATAAGAAAGAATACAATTATCCCTGCAAAAATAGAGTATACACATAGTTTTGATTATTCTACTTCTTTGATGAAAAACGAAGTCGCAATCAGAACCGTTGAACATCTTATGGCAGCTTTTTACTTTACAGCAATAGACAATATATATATAGAGATAGATGAAGAGGAACTTCCTATATTAGATGGAAGTAGTAAAGATTTTGTAGATGCGATTAAAAGTGCAGGTATACAAACTTTAAACGAAGAAAAGTTTTACGCAATTTTAGAAAGCCCTGTTTTCATAAATCAAGGGGATAAATATATAGAAGGAAAACCTTCAAGTATAACAAAATTTACTTACCAAGCTGACTATAACAATGATATTATAGGAAAAAAATCCTTTACATACATACCAAACGATAAAGAGTCTTACAAGGGTTTATTTTCTGCAAGGACTTACTGCTTTTTAGAAGAGGTAGAGTATCTCAAAAGTTTAGGACTTGCAAAAGGTGGCTCTTTAAAAAATGCAATTGTTTTTCACAACAATACTGTTTTAAATCAAGAAGGTTTAAGGTTTGAAGATGAACCTGTAAGACACAAAGTTTTAGACTTAGTAGGAGACTTATACTTACTTGGATATCCAATAATAGGGGAAATCTACTCATTTAAAGGTGGACACAGATTAAACGCTGAATTTGTAAAGGCTTTACTGTATACAGACTCAATCTCTATAAAACCAGCGTCAGAGATAAGGGACATTATAAAAGAATCTTCCTTACTAAAGGTAGGTTGACTTTTGTTTCGAAACCAATATTAACATTTGTATAAGTTCATATAGACAGTGAACACCTACCCCTGTAAAATAAATTTACTAAACAGGAGGTAGGTAAAATGAAAGGCATTATAGGAACGCCAATGTATATAACAAAACTCTTTCCAAAAAAACTATCAAACAAAATAAAAGATGTCCCATTAACAAGAGAAGCTAAAAAAAGACTTAAATGGATACAGTATTACCAAAAAAACAAAAACATCTCAAAAACATGCAGATACTTCAAAATATCAAGAAACACATTCTATAAATGGCTAAAAAGATATGAAAAAGATGGACTTGAAGGTCTTTACGATAAACCTAAAACCCCAATAAACACAAGAAAA
>NZ_JHUV01000003.1 GCF_000619805.1 Sulfurihydrogenibium subterraneum DSM 15120
AAGTAGAGAGAGGGCAAGTATTAGCTAAACCAGGAACAATAACACCACACAAGAAATTCAAAGCACAAGTATACGTATTAAGCAAAGAAGAAGGCGGAAGGCACACACCATTCTTTTTAGGATACAGGCCACAGTTTTACATAAGGACAGCGGACATAACAGGGACAGTAGTTGCATTACCAGAGGGACAAGAGATGGTAATGCCAGGGGACAACGTAGAGTTAGAAGTAGAGTTAATGGTACCAGTAGCTATGGAAGAGCAGATGAGATTTGCAATCAGAGAAGGTGGAAGAACAGTAGGTGCTGGTGTTGTTACTAAAATCTTAGATTAATGTGAGGAAGAAGTATGAGAGAAATAATAACTCTTGCTTGTACAGAGTGTAAAAGAAAAAACTACACTACTACTAAAAATAAAAGAAAACATCCTGACAGATTAGAGTTAAAGAAGTACTGTAAATTCTGTAAAAAACATACTTTACACAGAGAGATAAAGTAGTATAGTTTATGCGGGGTAGTAGCTCAATTGGTAGAGCAGCGGACTCCAAATCCGCAGGTTGAGGGTTCGAGTCCTTCCTGCCCCGCTTTGGAGACAAAATGAAAAAGTATATACAGTTTATAAAGGAAGTTTATGAAGAGCTAAAAAAAGTCACTTGGCCTTCTACGGATCTTGTAAAAACGGCAACGGCTACGGTTTTAATATTTACATTAATTATTGCTGTTTATCTTTGGGGGTTAGATTTACTATTTGCAAAAATAATTACCTTCATATTAGAGAGGTAGAGAGTGGATGTCTGAAGAAAACTTAACACATCAAGATAATTTAGAAAATCAAGAAGCACAAGAAGAAAAAAAATGGTATGCTTTATATACTCAATCAAATTTAGAAATAAAAGCTAAAGAAAACTTTTTGAAAAATTTACAGCTTAACGGTTTAGACTATTTAGTAGACGAAGTAATAGTACCAGCGGAAGAAAAAGTAGTAATTAAAGCTCAAGGAAAAGAAAAATATAGATTATCTTTGAAAGGGCAAAACAGGGAAATTCCTGTTGAGGGCAAAAAAGGAATTACAAAGTTTTTGATAGAAGATGGAACAGTAAGAGTATTAGAGAGTGTAGAAGGGGACGAAGATTGTGTAGCTCACAGCCCAATTTTTAAACCTGGACAAAAGATAAGTTGTAAAGAAAATAGAACTGAAGCAAGAATAGTTTTAGAAAATAAAATATTTCCTGGATACATACTCATAAAAGCAAAATTAACAGATGATTTGATAGATTTAGTAAAGAAAACTCCTTATTTGATAGGTTTTGTAAGTGCAGGTGGAGTTCCAGTACCATTAGATGAAAAAGATGTTATGAAAGTATTATCACAGATACAAAAAGGAACTCCAAAAGTTAAAAAATTACTCTTTACAAAAGGAGATATGATAAGAGTTATAGAAGGTCCTTTTATGAACTTTACAGGTACTGTTGATGAAGTATTCCCAGATAAAGAGAAATTAATAGCTTTAATAACTATATTTGGAAGAGCAACACCGGTTGAACTTGAATTCTCCCAAGTGGAGAAAATTTAGCCTGTCGGTTCAATCTGGTAATTTTTTGACAGGTAAGAATTCAAGGAGGTGTAAGTAAAAATGGCAAAGAAAGTTACAGCAACTGTTGAGCTAATGATTCCAGCTCAACAAGCAGCTCCATCTCCGCCTGTTGGACCTGCATTAGGACAACACGGCGTAAACATTATGGAGTTCGTAAAGAGTTTCAATGCCGCAACGGCAAATATGAAACCCGGTACTATAATTCCGGTAGTAATTACTATTTACTCTGATAGGTCTTTTACCTTTATCCTCAAAACTCCACCAGCATCTTATCTTTTAAAAGAAGCAGCAGGTATAAAAACTGGTTCCGGAGACCCAAAGAAAAATAAGGTTGGTAAAATTACTGTTGCACAGCTTAAAGAGATTGCTCAGATGAAGCTTAAAGACCTTAATACAGAAGATATAGAAATGGCTATGAGAACTATCGCAGGAACAGCTCGTAGTATGGGAATTGAAATAGAAGGATACAAGGGGTAGTAACCATGGCGAAAAGAGGAAAAAAATACTTAGAAGCTTTAAAGCTTGTAGACAGAGAAAAGGCTTATGATTTAAACGAATCTATTAGTAAGTTGAAAGAAGTTTCAAAAACTCTTCAAAGAAAGTTTGATGAAACTGTAGAATTTATAGCAAGGTTAGGGGTAGATCCAAAGTATGCAGACCAAATGGTAAGAGGTTCTGTAGTTTTACCCCATGGACTTGGTAAAGAGTTAAAAGTGTTAGTAATTGCTCAAGGAGAAAAGTTGAAGGAAGCTGAAGAAGCTGGATCAGATTACGTTGGTGGAGAAGATCTTATAAACAAGATAGCTAACGAAAACTGGATAGACTTTGATGTAGTAATAGCAACTCCTGATATGATGCCAAAAATGGCAAAGTTGGGTAAGATACTAGGTCCAAGAGGATTAATGCCTAACCCTAAAGTCGGAACTGTTACTACTGACGTGAAGAGAGCGGTAACAGAAGCTAAGAAAGGTAGAGTGGAGTTTAAGGTAGATAAAACAGGAAATGTCCATGTACCTGTTGGAAAAATATCTTTTGATGATCAAAAATTAAAAGAGAATATTTTAGCAGTCTTAGATGCGTTAATAAAAGCAAAACCGTCAGGGGCAAAAGGGCAATACTTGAAAAATGCTGTTATCAAAACAACTATGAGTCCATCAGTAAAGCTTGATTTGGCAGCATTACAAAAGTCTTTAGAAACTAAGGCTGCATAAGGAGAGGTAAAATGGCAACATTAGAAAGAAAATCTATTCAAAAGAAAGCAGAAATAGTCCAAGAGATTAAAGAGAAGATAGAGAGATCTCCTGTAGTGATCCTGTTAGATTTTAAGGGTATAGATGCAAACTCCATAACCGATTTTAGAAAACAGTTAAGAAAAAGCGGTGCCGAAATGAAAGTAATTAAAAATACTCTCCTTTATAGGGCTTGCAATGGCACCCAACTTTATGATAAAATAGATATCTTCAAAGAACAAACTGCTGTAATATTTGGTTACGAAGATGCTGTTGCTCCTGCAAAACTCTTAAAAGAGTTTTTAAAAGGAAAGGAAGAAGCTAAAGTAAAAGGTGGCTTGGTTGAAGGTGTTTATGCAGATCCACAAAAAATTGAATACCTTGCTTCACTACCAAGTAAAGAAGTACTTGTGGCTCAGCTATTGGCTGTTCTTCAAGCACCTATTACTAACTTTGTACGTGTACTTAATGCTTTACCACAAAAGACAGTTTTAGTTTTAGATGCAATTAGAAAAGAGAAAGAAAAACAATCTTAAAAAATTTTTAGATAGGAGGTTTTAATACTATGGCAACAATCACAAGAGAAGAGATTAAAGAAGCTATCAAGTCTATGACAGTTTTAGAGTTGGCACAACTTGTTAAAGATTTAGAAGAAGAGTTTGGTGTTTCTGCTGCTGCTATGGTTGCTGCTGCTCCAGCTGCTGCAGGTGGTGCTGCTGCTCCAGCTGCTGAGGAAAAAACTGAATTTGATGTTATCTTAGCAAATCCTGGAGCTAATAAAATTAACGTTATAAAAGTTGTTAGAGAAATCACTGGTCTTGGTTTAAAAGAAGCTAAAGACTTAGTAGACGGAGCTCCAAAACCAGTTAAAGAAGGAATTTCTAAAGAAGAAGCAGAACAAATTAAGAAAAAATTAGAAGAAGCTGGAGCTACTGTAGAAGTTAAATAATAAAGTTGAAATTACTTAATATTAATTCAACTTTTAAAGCAGTTTAAGGTAGGCTATCCCTTCAGGTGGTAGTCTACCTTTCTTTATTTTAAAACTAAATAAGGTGGTGTAAGGATGAGAGTAATAAAAAATCTAAAGTCAAACCCTTTTCGTAAAAGCTTATCTAAAAGAAAAGAAATTATATCACCTCCTGATTTACTTTCTGTAGTTAGAGAATCTTTTGAAAATTTTACACAATTCCATGTTAATCCTCTCAAAAGAGACCCAAATAAAGGAATAGAAAATCTGTTTAGGACTTCATTCCCATTTGTTGACCCAAATGGTCAGCTTGAAGTTAGATACGTAGGTTATGAAATTGGAGATTGGGAATGTGGTAAGTGTGGAAAATCTCTTCCGGAAGAAGTGTTAGGAGGTCCAGAAGTTGATTGTCCCCACTGTGGAAGTCCTTTAATATACAAAGAAAAACTAAGTGTAGATGAATGTAAATATAAAGGTTTAACATATAGTGCTCCTTTAAGAGTTTTACTTGAGTTAGTTATAAATCATATAGACCCAAAAACAGGAGAAGTTGTTCCAAAAACAATAAGAAAACAAAAACTTTATTTTGGTGAGCTGCCTCTCCTTACAGATTACGCTTACTTTATGATAAATGGTAGTGAAAGGGTAATAGTTTCTCAGTTGATTAGATCTTCTGGTATATTTTTCTCAGCAAAAGAGGATAAAACAAAAGATATTATAACAAGAATAATATACGAAGGTAGTATAATACCAGAAAAAGGTTCTAGAGTAGAAGTTCAGTATGCTACCAATGCTGAAATTTTTTATGCAAAGATAGACAGAAGAAAAATATTAGGTACTACTTTAGTTAGAGCATTTGGATGCGATACAGCTTACAAAATACTAAAAACATTTTACGGCAAAGTTGAAAGATATAAAGTTGTAAATGGAGAATTGGTTGAAGAAAATACAGGATTACCAGTCTCACTAGAAGAATTATCAAATAAAGATATATTTATAACCTATGTTACAGAAGAAGTTTCAGATAAAGGTCAACCCGTTTCAATAAGATACGAAAAGCATGTTTCTGCCGAAAATTTAGCTTCTTACATAAACGACGATAGATATAAGATAGAAGAGATTGTGGCTGTTGAACCTCAAGTATGTAATAAATCTCCTTATCAAAGAATATTAGTCGAAACACTAAAAAAAGATGAACCTAAAATAAATGCTATGTTCTCTTTTAGGGATGCTGCTTTAGTCGAAATATACAAAAAAATGAGACCTACAGATACTGCAGTTCTTGATCCTAAGGCATTTATGAAAAGAGCAAGAGAGCTTTTTGAAAATACCTTTGAAGATTACCAAAAATACGACCTCTCAAGGGTTGGAAGAGTTAAGATAAACGCCAAAGTCCATAATGTACCAAAAACTATTAAACCTTTAGATTTAGAAGATTTCTTTGAAAAGTTTCCTCCTCTTATGTTAGACGAAGATGTAAAAATAGGAGATAATGTATACCCTGCAGGAACAAAGATAGATAAACAGCTAGTTGAAGAGTTGAAAAAACACTCCTTTAAAGAGATAAAAGTTAAAGAGTACTTAGATGAAGAAGCAAGAACTCTTCAAATGGCAGATATTATCGCCATAGTTAAGTACTTACTTGAATTAAGGTATGGAAAGAAAACTTTAGATGATATTGCTCATTTAGGAAACAGAAGAGTTAGACCTGTTGGGGAGTTGCTTGAGGTTCAAGCTAGAGCTGGTATTGCAAGAATGCAAAAAGCATTTAAAGATAGAGTGGCTACTGTAGATATAGAAGACCCTCAGCTAAAGCCAAGTGAGTTAATTAACCCGAGATATTTAGTAGGAACGGTTGTAGAGTTTCTAAAAGGTGGTCAACTTTCTCAATTTATGGATCAAACTAACCCTCTATCTGAACTAACCCATAAAAGAAGACTATCTGCATTAGGACCAGGTGGTTTAACAAGAGATAGTGCTAAGTTTGAAATAAGGGACGTTCACCCATCCCATTACGGTAGAGTTTGTCCTATTGAAACTCCAGAAGGTCAAAATATTGGATTAGTTTCTTCTATGACAGTTTACTCAAGACTAAATGAGTTTGGATTTTTAATAACACCTTACAGAAAGGTTGTTGATGGAGTAGTAACAAACGAGATTGAATACTTAACAGCTTACGATGAGGAAAAATACGTTATAGCTCAAGCTAACGCAGAAATAGATGAAAAAGGTAGATTTACTTCTGATAGAGTTCTTGCTAGAGCATACGGAGATATAAGACTTGTTGATCCTAAAGAAGTTCATTACATGGATATATCTCCAAAACAAGTAGTATCTCCATCTGCATCACTAATTCCATTCTTGGAACATGACGATGCGAACAGGGCTCTTATGGGTTCTAACATGCAAAGGCAAGCTGTACCTCTTATTAAAACAGAGTATCCATTAGTTGGTACAGGAATGGAAGTTGTAATAGCAAAAGATAGTGGTTCAGCTGTTGTTGCTAAAAGAGGTGGGGAAGTTGCAAAAGTTGATGGAAACTCAATAACTATAAAGGTAAACGAAAATGAAATAGACCCTTACGATCCACTTGATATAGGAATGGATATATATGAACTCAAAAAGTTTAAAGGGTCTAACCAAGCTACGTGTATAAACCAAAGACCTTTAGTAAGAGTAGGTGATAGAGTAGAAAAAGGGGCAGTTATTGCAGATGGAACTTCTACTTATAAAGGTGAACTTGCCCTTGGTAAAAATGTTTTAGTAGCCTTTATGCCGTGGAGAGGTTATAACTTTGAAGATGCAATCGTTATTTCTGAAAGATTAGTTAAAGATGATGTCTTTACTTCTATACATATAGAAGAGTTTGAAGTTGAAGCAAGAGAAACAAAACTCGGTCCAGAAGAAATTACAAGAAATATACCGAACGTAAAAGAAAGATTACTTGCAAACTTAGATGAACATGGTATTGTGAAAGTAGGAACTTACGTTAAACCTGGCGATATTCTTGTAGGAAAAGTGACTCCTAAGGGAGAGTCTACACCTACTCCTGAAGAAAAACTACTACTTGCTATCTTTGGAGAAAAAGCAAGTGATGTTAAAGATACATCTTTGAGAGTCCCTATCGGTATTGAGGGTGTTGTCGTTGATGTCCAAATTTTTGCTAAGAAAAGAAAAGATAAAAAGGAAAAAAGAGAGAAATATTTTGATACTCTTATAAAACAAGAGATAGAGAAGTTAAACGCTGAACTTGAAGAAAAGAAAAAGTTTATATTAGAAAGAAGAGATGAGAATTTGAGATCTCTTCTACTTAGAACAAAAGTCTCGAGGGATATTAAAGTTGGTACGGAAGTTATATTAACAGAAGGAGAAGAGTTAACAGAGGAAAACATAGACAAAGTAATTAAAATAATCGCTATAAATCCTTCTAACTTTATAAAAAATAAAAAGACAGCAGGTCTTGCGAAAGATATATCTGATAAAGCAAAGAGCCAGATAGAACTCTGGGAAAAGATATATCAAAGAAGGAAAGAAACTTTAGAGGAAGGAGCTGACTTAAAGCCGGGAGTAATCGAGCTTGTAAAAGTTTATATTGCACAGAAGAGGAAAATCCAAGTTGGTGATAAGATGGCTGGTAGACACGGTAATAAAGGTGTAATATCCGTTGTCTTACCTGTTGAAGATATGCCCTTCTTAGAAGATGGAACCCCGGTAGATATAGTTTTAAACCCACTTGGTGTTCCTTCTCGTATGAACGTAGGACAGATTTTAGAAACACACCTTGGACTTGCAGTTAAAAAACTTGGCGAAAAGTTAGGAAAAGAGATTGAAAATATATACGATAGAAATAAGATTATAGAGAAGATAGTTGAGTATTATTCCATAGTTAATCAAACCGAGAACAAAATTCTTACAAAAAAGAGAAAAGAAGATACAAAGGAACTTGAAAAAGCTTTAAGGGAACTAGATGATGAGTCGTTGAAATCTTTAGTAAAAGACTTAAAGAAGATAGGTATTCCTGTTGAAACAGCTATATTTGAGAGTGCTACTGAAGATGATATTAAAAGATTGTTAACAGCTGCTGGTCTCAGAGACACAGGAAAAGTTAAACTTGTTGATGGTAGAACTGGAGAGCCTTTTGATTTAGAAGTAACTGTTGGATACATGTACATGTTAAAACTTGTTCATATGGTTGATGATAAGATACACGCTCGTTCTACTGGTCCTTATTCATTAATTACTCAACAGCCACTTGGTGGTAGAGCTCAGTTTGGTGGACAAAGATTTGGTGAAATGGAAGTTTGGGCGTTGGAAGCTCACGGTGCAGCTTATACCTTAAGAGAAATGCTTACAGTTAAATCTGACGATATTGAAGGAAGAAAAAGAGTTTATGAAGCAATCATAAAAGGAAAGCATTACTATGATATTGGAGTTCCAGAGTCGTTTAAGGTATTGGTTAGAGAGTTGAAAGCGTTGGGTCTAAACGTTGAGTGTATCACAGACGATCAAGTCCAGTCTTGTGATACATCGGAAGAAAAGAAACCTACAGCATAGTTAGGAGGAGCTACCTTGGAAGCTAAAGAAAGGAAAAATTTTCAAAGATTTGATGCAATAAGATTATTACTCGCTTCTCCGGAAGTGATTAGATCTTGGTCTCATGGTGAAGTAAAAAAACCCGAAACTCTTAACTATAGAACGTTAAAGCCGGAAAAAGACGGACTTTTTGATGCAAGAATATTTGGTCCAATAAAAGATTATGAATGTTTATGTGGTAAGTATAAAAAGAAAAAATATGAAGGAACGATCTGTGATAGATGCGGTGTTGAAGTAACAAGGTCTGACGTAAGAAGGGAAAGATTTGGACATATAGAATTGGCCTCTCCTGTTGTTCATATATGGTACTTAAAATCAACCCCTTCAAAAATAGGTAGTCTCCTAGACCTTACATCAAGAGATATTGAGAGAGTTGTTTACTTTGAATCATATTTACTTATAGAACATCCTACCGAGGAAGAAGAAGAAACTTTTGAAAAAGACCCTAAAACTCTACCAATATTAGAAGGTGGACTTACAAAATTTGTTAAACTCTCTGTAATAAGTGAAGAAGAGTTAAGGCAGAAAGAGTACGAGTACTCAAATACTGAAAAGTATGAGTACGGTATGGGAGCTGAAAAAGTAAAAGATATTCTCTCGCGTATAGATATGGAAGTTCTTGTTAGAAAGTTAAAGAAAGAATTACACGGATATGCAGGAACGTTTGATGATTTAAATCTTGAATTTAAACTTAACTATCCAAGGATTTACAATAAAGCAATTGCTGAAATAGCAAGAAAGTTCCAAGAAGTAGGTTTAAGGTTTGGTGATGTAGAACCTACAGAAAGAGAGATAGATGCTGTAATTGCCCAAGGATACTATGTAGTTATAGAACCTGGAAATACTGAATTGAAATTTGGACAGATAATCAATATAGAAAAAAATCAACTCAACGAATCTGTGGTTGCATTAACAGGAGCTGAAGCCTTAGAAAAACTCTACAAAGCATACAGAGAAAAAGTAAAAGAGATACCTATATTTGAGACTATAAAAGAAGCAGTAAGAAACGTTATCCTTAAAGAAGGAAGCGATGCAAGATTAAAAAAACTTATCAGAAGGTTAAGATTGGCAGAAGGATTTTTACATTCTGGCAATAAACCTGAATGGATGATTTTAGATGTTCTTCCTGTCATTCCACCAGATTTAAGACCTCTTTTACCTTTAGATGGAGGAAGATTTGCAACATCAGACCTTAATGATTTATATAGAAGAGTTATAAACAGAAACAATAGATTAAAAAGGCTTATAGACCTTGACGCTCCAGAAATAATTGTTAGAAACGAAAAAAGAATGCTTCAAGAGGCTGTTGATGCCCTTATAGACAATGGTAGAAGAGGAAGAATTGTAACTCAGAATAACAGGCCTCTTAAATCTCTTTCTGACTCCTTAAGAGGAAAACAGGGTAGATTCAGACAGAACCTTTTAGGTAAAAGGGTTGACTACTCTGGACGTTCTGTTATCGTTGTAGGACCAGAGCTTCAAATGCATGAGTGTGGTCTTCCAAAACAGATGGCTCTTGAACTATTTAAACCATTTATATACAGAAGACTTGAAGAAAAAGGATACGCAACTTCTATAAAAAGTGCTAAAAGACTTGTTGAAGAAAAGGCGCCTGAAGTTTACGAATGTTTAGAAGAAGTTGTAAAACAACATCCTGTACTTTTAAACCGTGCTCCAACACTTCACAGAATGTCAGTTCAAGCGTTTGAGCCAAAACTTGTAGAAGGAAAAGCTATAAAACTTCATCCATTAGTCTGTCCTCCGTTCAACGCAGACTTTGACGGAGACCAAATGGCTGTCCACGTACCTCTCTCTGTAGAGGCTCAACTAGAATCCTACATACTAATGCTATCAACTCAGAATATTCTATCTCCTGCACACGGAAAACCAGTTACAATGCCTTCTCAGGATATAATTCTTGGTATCCACTACATGACTCAGGAACTACCCGGAGCAATCGGAGAAGGAAAAGTATTTGCAAGTGAAGAGGAAGCTAAATCTGCTTACGAACTTGGTAAAGTAGATTTACTTGCTAAAATAAAAGTAAGAAAAGAAGGTAAGATTGTAGAGACAACTGTTGGAAGATTAATATTTAACGAGATACTTCCAAAAGGATACAAATTTGTAAATGAAGTTTTAGACAAGAAAAAAATATCTAAGATTATATCTGACATATATGAAAAATACGGAAACGAAATAGCCGCTCAAACGTTAGATAAAATTAAAGAAACAGGATTTAAGTTTGCAACAAAAGCAGGAGTATCTATAGCTGTCTCTGACCTCGTTGTTCCAAAAGAAAAAGAAAAAATATTAAGCAGAGCTATAAAAGAAGCCGAAGTCGTATGGAATCAGTATGTAGACGGAATTATAACAAAAGGTGAAAGACACAACAAAGTTATAGATATATGGTCTAACGCAACAAACGAAGTTGCTTCTAAGATGTTTGAAGAGATAGAGAAAACAGAAAGAGTAGAAAATGCTAAAAAATATCCCGGTTACTTTAATCCAGTTTATATGATGGCTTCATCAGGTGCAAGAGGTAGTAGAGACCAGATAAGACAGCTTGCAGGAATGCGTGGACTTATGGCAAAACACTCTGGAGAATTTATAGAAACACCTATTATGTCAAACTTCAGAGAAGGACTATCTGTAGTAGAGTACTTCATATCTACATACGGTGCAAGAAAAGGATTGGCAGATACAGCATTAAAAACAGCTGTAGCAGGTTATTTAACAAGAAGACTTGCAGACGTAGCTCAGGATGTAATTATAACAGCGGAAGACTGTGGTACTCTAAAAGGAATTACTGTAGGATCAATAATAGAAAGTGGAGAAATTATAGTACCATTTAAAGATAGAATTATAGGAAGATATTCAGCAGAGGATGTTTTTGACCCTTATACAGGAGAACTTATACTTCCTGCTGGAGAAGAGATAACAGAAGAAATTGCTAATAAGTTTGAAAAGGCAGGAATAGAAAAAGTTAAGATAAGATCTGCTTTAACCTGTGAAATGGAACACGGGGTTTGTGCAAAATGCTATGGAAGAGATTTATCTCAGAAAAAATTAGTTGATGTAGGTGAAGCTGTTGGTATAATAGCAGCTCAGTCAATAGGTGAACCCGGAACACAGCTTACTATGAGAACATTCCACATAGGTGGTGCTGCTACAGCAAAAGCAGTACAAACTCAACATATAGCAACAGAATCAGGAATTGTAAAACTTCAAAACGTTAAATACGTTGTAGATAGAAAAGGAAGAAAGCTTATCATTAACAGAGAAGGCTCTATAAAAATTGTTAATGAAGAAGGAAAAACTTTAGAGAGATTCCCAGCTCCTTACGGTGCTGTCTTATACGTAGAAGATGGACAAAATGTGAACCCTGAAAAAGTACTTGCAGAATGGGAACCATTCAGTGATCCAATAGTAATTGAAAAAGGTGGAGAAGTAGAATTTAGAGACGTTATTCTTGATGTAACTCTTAAAGAAGAAAGAGACAACATTACAGGAAAAACAAGTTATGTAATAACATTCTTAAGACCAAAAGATGCTCAACTTCACACTCCAAGAATGATAGTTAAAGATGATGAAGGTAAAGAGTATGTATACGACTTGCCTGTTAATACAATACTTTTAATACCGAAAGAAAACCTTGAAGAAGTTTGGGATAAATGTTTCTCATGTTCAGAAGTTGAAAAAACAGATGTGTTCCATAAGTATATACAAGTCAAGAAAGGCTTTAGAGTAAATGAAGGTGATGTTATTGCTAAAATACCAAAAGAGAAAGCGAAAGTTAGAGATATAGTTGGTGGTTTACCAAGAGTTGAAGAGTTGCTTGAAGCAAGAGAACCTAAGAATAAAGCTATTATCTCAGAAATAGATGGTATAGTAAGAATATATGAAGATGCTAAAGAAATCACGATAATAAATCCAAAAGAACAGAAAATACAAACTTACAAAATACCAGAAAATACATTTGTTATTGTAAAAAATGGTAGTTTGGTAAAGACTGGACAGAGTTTGGTAGACGATGGTTCTATAAAAGCTGAATTTGACGGAATGGTAAGATTAAAAAGTGAAGGATCCCGTATTGTTGTATTTAACAAAGAGACAGGACAACAGAAAGATTATAAAGTACCAAAAGGTAAGTTTATAATAGTTAAAGATAATGCTGTTGTAAAAGCAGGAGATTCTTTGACAGATGGTTCTCCAAATCCTCACGATATTTTAAGAGTAATGGGTGTGGAAGAATTAGCTGCATTCCTTGTAAAAGAAGCACAGATAGTTTACAGGCTCCAAGGTGTAGAGATAAACGATAAACACTTTGAAGTAATAATTAGACAAATACTTAAGAAAGTTAAGATTGTAGACCCTGGGGACGGTAGATTTTTATTAAACGAAATAGTTGATAAAGATGATTTAGAAGAGGAAATTAGAAAAGTTATAGAAGAAGGAGGAAGACCTCCAAAAGCAGAACCAGTTTTAGTTGGTATAACTAAAGCATCATTGACAACAAGAAGTTGGATATCTGCAGCATCTTTCCAAGAAACAACAAGAGTTTTAGCAGACGCTGCTGTAGAAGGAAAAGTAGATCCATTAAAAGGATTAAAAGAGAACGTAATTATAGGTGGTTTAATACCTGCCGGAACAGGAATAGAGGAGTATGCTGAGGTAGAAGCAGCTTTAGAAGAGAGAGAATCTATAATAGAAGAGAATTAATAAAAGGGAGCTAAATGCTCCCTTGATTTTTTTTACTTTTTCTTTTATAATAATTTTTTCTAATTTTAAAATGGAAAAATTTTGTTTATATTTTAGGAGGATAGCAGTGCCAACTATAAACCAATTAGTTAGAAAAGGTAGAGAGGTCGTAAAGAAAAAGTCAAAAGCTCCCGCATTACAAGGTAACCCCCAGAAAAGGGGCGTCTGTGTTCGTGTTTATACAACCACTCCTAAGAAGCCAAACTCTGCTTTAAGGAAAGTTGCAAGGGTTAGATTGTCTAACGGGATAGAAGTTACATGTTATATTCCAGGAATAGGACACAACCTCCAAGAACACTCTATCGTTTTAGTCAGGGGTGGAAGGGTTAAGGACCTACCTGGAGTAAGATATAAAATAGTGCGTGGTGCTCTTGATGCTGCTGGTGTTAAAGATAGAAAACAATCTCGTTCTAAATACGGTGCTAAAAGACCTAAACCAGGTCAAGCTGCAGCTGCTGGAAAGAAAAAGTAATTAAAAAGGAGAGGTAAGAATGCCAAGAAAAGGATCTGTAAAACCAAGAGAAATAATGCCCGATCCGATTTACAGGGATGTTTTGGTACATAAGCTCATTAATAAGGTTATGGTTGATGGTAAAAAATCAGTTGCAGAGAAGATAGTTTACGGTGCAATGAAAATATTGGCAGAAAAAACAGGAGAGCAACCATTAGAAGCTTTATACAAAGCAATTGAAAATATAAAACCGATTTTAGAAGTAAGACCAAGAAGAGTTGGTGGAGCTACTTATCAAGTTCCAATGGAAGTGCCACCTAGAAGACAAATCTCTCTTGCTCTAAGATGGCTTGTAGAGGCTGCAAGAAGTAGAAGTGGAAGAGGAAACTACACAATGTTGGAAAAACTATCTAATGAATTATTTGATGCTTACAATAATAAAGGAAATGCAGTTAAGAAAAAAGAAGATACCCATAGAATGGCTGAAGCAAACAAAGCATTTTCACATTATAAATGGTGATAATTAAAATTGAAAACTAAATTAGAAATTTCGGAGGAAAAATAAAAATGCCAAGGCAAGTACCGATTGAAAAATTAAGAAATATCGGAATTGTAGCACACATAGACGCAGGTAAAACTACAACCACAGAAAGAATACTATTTTATACAGGAAAAACTTATAAAATTGGTGAAGTTCATGAAGGCGCTGCCACTATGGACTGGATGGAGCAAGAAAAAGAAAGAGGAATTACAATTACAGCAGCGACAACGGCAGCTTACTGGAAAGGATATCAATTGAACATAATTGATACACCGGGGCACGTTGACTTTGGTGTTGAAGTTGTCAGATCTATGAAAGCTCTTGACGGTATTGTATTTGTTTTCTCGTCTGTTGAAGGCGTCCAACCTCAGTCTGAGGCAAACTGGAGATGGGCAGATAGGTTCCAAAAGCCAAGAATAGCGTTCGTAAACAAAATGGACAGAGTTGGAGCAAACTTTTTTGGCGTTTATGAAGATATGAAGAAAAAGTTAGGAACAAATCCTGTTCCTATACAAATTCCTATTGGAGCTGAAGACAGTTTTATCGGTGTTGTAGATTTATTTAAAATGAAAGCTATTGTTTGGGATGGAGACGAACTTGGAGCTAAATTCTCAGAGAAAGATATACCTTCCGATTTAGTAGATTTAGCTCAAGAATGGCGAGATAAAATGATAGAAGCTATAGTTGAAACTGATGAAACCTTAATGGAGAAATACTTTGCTGGCGAAAGTATTTCTGAAGAAGAACTTAAGACAGCTTTAAGAAAAGCTACTATAGAGAGAAAACTTGTTCCAATGCTTTGTGGAACAGCTTTCAAGAATAAAGGAATTCAACCATTATTAGACGCTGTAATAGACTTTTTACCTTCACCTTTAGATTTACCTCCTATAAAAGGTACGAATCCAAATACGGGAGAAGAGGCAGAAAGAAAACCTTTAGATGAAGAACCTTTCTGTGCGTTGGCATTCAAAGTTATGGCAGACCCATACGCAGGACAGGTTACATACTTTAGAGTATACTCTGGTGTTGTAAAAGCTGGACAAACAGTCTTAATCTCAAATAAAGGTAAAAAAGAAAGAGTTGGTAGAATACTTAGAATGCACGCAAACCAGAGAGAAGAAATTACTGAAGTATACGCAGGAGACATTGCAGCCGCTGTTGGTATTGATGCAACTACTGGAGACACACTTTCTGATGAAAAAAATCCAATTATCCTTGAAAAAATGGAATTCCCTGAACCTGTTATTGCTATGGCTATAGAGCCAAAAACTAAGTCAGACCAAGAAAAACTCTCTCAAGTTTTAAATAAGTTTATGAAAGAAGACCCGACTTTTAAAGTTTCTGTTGACCCAGAAACAAACCAAACGTTAATTCACGGAATGGGTGAGTTACACCTTGAAATTATAATAGATAGAATGAAAAGAGAGCATAAACTGGAAGTTAATGTAGGTAAACCACAGGTTGCATACAAGGAAACCATTAGGAAAAAAGCAACAGCTGAAGGTAAATTTATAAGACAGTCTGGTGGTAGAGGTCAGTATGGTCACGTACGGATTGATATAGAACCAAATCCAGAAAAAGAGTATGAATTTGTGGACAAAATTGTTGGTGGAGTTATACCAAAAGAGTTTATTCCTGCAGTAGATGAAGGAATAAAAGAGGCTATGAATCAAGGTGTTGTTGCAGGTTATCCTGTTATAAATGTTAAGGCAACTCTTTTTGATGGTTCATTCCACGAAGTTGACTCTTCTGAAATAGCTTTTAAAATAGCAGGTTCTATGGCATTTAGAGAAGCTATGAAAAAAGCTGATCCAGTTCTCTTAGAGCCAATAATGCACGTTGAGGTTGATACTCCAGAAGATTATATGGGTGATGTAATGGGAGACCTTAACAGAAGAAGAGGAAGAATACTTGGAATGGAAAAGAAAGGAAACACTCAAACTATAAAAGCAGAAGTTCCTTTGGCAGAGATGTTTGGATACGCTACAGATTTAAGATCTCTAACACAAGGTAGAGCTACATTTGTTATGACGTTTGAAAGATATGAAGAAGTTCCAAGACATATAGCTGAACAAGTTGCAGGTCAAAGAAATAAATCTCACGATTAAAATAGGAGGTAAAGATAGATGGCGAAAGAGAAATTTGTAAGAGGGAAAGAGCACCTAAACGTAGGAACAATAGGGCACGTAGACCACGGTAAAACAAC
>NZ_JHUV01000004.1 GCF_000619805.1 Sulfurihydrogenibium subterraneum DSM 15120
ATTACTGTAATAATGTTAATAACACAACATCTGTAGATACTGAAACAAACCCTGTTTACACAAAAACAAAAACAGAAACAGTTGTAGGTGAAGGAACAGACAAAATAATGTGTGCAGTTTCTACTAACAGGGACGAATTTGCATGGATAGAGTATAAGGGTTCAGGACTTTACAACGGTGACTATACTAACGACGTAAATAACGACACAACAGCAAACACTGTTACTATTAGGCACTTAATAGCAACAAACAACAGTATGATATTTAGGGATACTGCTAATAACAATACTTTCTACGAATGTACCTTCGGTACAAACTTCGCTGGTGGTCAAACATGTGCAAAAAGAACGCTATCTAAGAACGTATACTATGATGTTTACTCACCTGGTTGGATTGCGACTACAACACTTGTTAAAATCAAATCTGATACAAACGTCTTATCAGACGGTGCACAATATAATTACCTAGGAAACTTTGCTGGTGCTGCTCCAAACATAAAAGCAGCATACTTTACAACAACAGTGTCAGCTCCTTACACAGCAGATATTCAAACAGGCGTTGTAGACTCTTCAACCCTTAACATTCCGTTTACTTCTGCAGGTGCTTCAGCAAGGGGTGGAAACGTATCACTTGGACTAAATAAAGTAGCTCACGTTTACAGCCCTGTAGGAGGAACATGTATATCTGCTGGTCTATATGACAACGTATGGTACAAAGATGCAACTAACAACTTCCAAACACTATCCAGACCTAATAATACATGCTTAATCAGAGCTCTCCAAGTGAAATAATCTCATTAATCTATAACTTTACAACCCCCTTTTAATAAGGGGGTTTTTTTATTTTTAGGAGGTTTCGAATGAAAAAAGAATACTTAATTGTAGGAGGACTTGTCTTTTCTGTAGTTTTAGGCTTTATTTTTCTAAACTTTTCAACGAAGGAAGACCAGTCAGTTAAAAACCAAACACAACCACAAGAGACAAAACCAGCAAACTTACAGTTTTCAAATCAGCCTGCCCTACAAACGGTTAAAACCCAAGACCAGCCAAAAGAAAACGTTAATCCAACCTCAGAAGCTAATCAAAACAGTAAAAACGATGAAAAACCTGCTTTTAAACAGAATCCTGCCCTTTTAAAACAGCAAGAAATAGAGTTAGAAAGACAAAAAAAATTAGAAGAGTATAAAAAATCCCCAGAATATAAAGCTATGGAAAAATGGAGAAAAAATTACCAAGAATGGAGTGAAAATATGCAAAAACAGATGGAAGAAGCATTTAAGTCTGGTGATATGAAAAAGCTGTCTGAATTAAGACTTAAATACATGAGGGAAGAAGGAGCACCTAAAAGACCTGTTTTTGGTGAAAAAAAATAACCCTAAAAGGGGGATATTATGAAAAAGTTTATAATTTTTCTCATACTAACGGTTTTTAGCTACGCTTTCGCAGATAAAAAACTATACTACAAAGTCTTATACAAAGACGGAACAGTTAAGGTAATAGACATATCAAAAATATCCTTAAAAACCCTATCCTCAGACCCTAACGTCGTTTACTACGAACCCCCGAAAAAGTTAAAGCTTATGTTAGACGTAGCTTCTTCTTCTTCTGTAGGAGTGTCAGGGTCTTCAAACCAGACTTTCACACTCAAAACCTACACTAATCAGAAGATAAAAATACTAAAGTTTCCCTCTGATTTAAACCTTACTACAAGTGGAAGCTGTAGCCTATCTGGCGATGAATACCAATGTAGCGACGGCATTCTATCTATAACTGTCAACTATCAACAGGACTGGAGAGTTATAATCCTTTCTACAAATAGACAGATAAAAACTACAGACCTATCAGCAAGCTCTTACTACATTGGAACAAACGCAACTACTACTGGCAAAACAGGAAAGAATACAGTAGTAGCTGTAATAGACACAGGTATAGACTTTTGCCATCCTATGTTTAAAAAATCCGACGGAACTTCAAGAATAATCTACTACTACGAACCTTCAACAGGAACAGAGTTTGACAACAACACCATAAACCAGAAGATAAAAAACAACGACTGTAACTATGACTACGATGGACACGGAACCCACGTAGCAGGTATCTTAGCAGGCTACGACCCAAACTCTGTGTACACAGGTATAGCAAAAGAATCTGATATTATAGTAGTTAGGACAAACCTTGAAGATACAGACGTTATTCAAGGACTACAGTACCTAAAAAATAAAAAACAACAACTTAACAAACCTATGGTTGTGAACATGTCTTTAGGCTTTCATTACGGACCTCACGACGGCACTTCCCTTTTAGAAAAGGCTATACAAAACCTCTCATCTGCTGGATTTATAGTTGTTGCATCGGCAGGTAATGAAGGAGATGTAGCACTTCACGCAAAAGTGCAAAATTTCTCTTCAAAAACATCTATTGACCTTACATCTCAAACAGGAGACATAATAGACGGCTGGTATAAAGGCGGAAAGGTTAACGTTGAGTTTTGTAAAGGAACATCCTGTATATCTGCACAAAGCGGGTCTAATGTAATAGGAGATTTAGGAAACTGTGAGGTATCTATAGACAACACTATTACATCTTCTCCTTTAAACGGAGATGGTGAGTTTGTAATAGATTTTTATTGTGATGGAACTTTTAGACTAAACCTTGAACCTGCCCAAGGTAATCCAACTGTAGATATATACTTTGCTTACCCGTTTGGAGACAGTCAGTTTTTAAACTACTACCAAACAGACGCCTATGGAGGATACTTAGGAACTTTAGCTATGCCCGGTACTTCTGATTATGTAATAACTGTAGGAGCTATCACATCAAAACCAAGTGCTTTCACTACCAGCAAGTCCTTTATAGATTTAGGTAAGATAGCTTACTTTTCTTCAAGAGGTCCCACAAGGGACGGTAGGGTAAAACCAGACTTTGTAGCGCCGGGATACTTTGTATACAGTGCCCTTGCAGGAACGTCTACTTATATATCAAAAGCTGGAACTTCAATGTCTTCTCCTGTAGTAGCAGGTTTAGTTGCCCTAATACTTCAAGACAACCCTAACATAGACGTTTTTCAGGCAAAAGAAATACTCAAAAACAATGTCCTTACAGACCAAAACACCCAAAACCTTCCTAACTACACCTACGGCTACGGTAAAGCAGCTTTACAGAATGCTATGCCATCAAATAACGGAAAATCGTCAACTGGTAGTAATTCTTCGGGTGGTGGCGGTTGCTCAACTGTAAAAACTATAGATTATGGTATAATATTAAGCTCACTAATTTTTATAATTATAGTCAGAAACCTAAAAAGGAGGTTTGCATGAAAAAATCTGCCGTTGCCCTGCTTTCTGTTGCTGTAGCTCTTTCTGCAGGATGTCAATCAAAAAAGCAGGAAAAACAGTTAAACTTTGACTGTCCTAAAGAAGATAAGATAGTAGAAGTGATTAAAAAATTTACGCCAAACAACGAGATTATTATAGAAAAAGTTGAAAAGTTTAGAAACGTAAACTTATGTCAAGTAGAATTTAGAATTGGTATAAAACCCGCTGTCTTTTACGTTAACGAAGATTTATCTTTACTGTTTCCTGCTGTGATAGACGGTAAAACAGGAGAGAATATTGCAATCAAATCAATTCAACAAAGAAGAGATATTCCTGAAAAGCTTTTGGAAAAGTTTGAAAATTATGTATTCTTTACAGTAGGAAAAGGTAGTAGGTACGTTTACTTTATAACAGACCCAGATTGTAAAGTATGTGAAGATTCCTACAAAACATTAGAAGCTTGGGCATTAGAAAAAAATGTAAAAGTAAAGATAATAATCAGACCTTTAGCGATACATCAAAACTCGTACGATATAGCACTTTCTGTATTCTGCGATAAGAAAGGTTTTGAAGATATTTTAAAAGGATACAACTCAAAAAGAAGCTGTGAAGAGGGAAGAAAAAAGCTTGATGAAACTATTAAGTTTATAGATGAAAAAATGGCTATGTCAGATATTACTAATCCAATTGTAATAAGTGATAAAGGTAAAATACTGAATGCATTTATTACAAAGGAAAATCTAAATTGGTTGCTACAGTAATTTATTTGATTTTAACAATCTTAATAAGTCTTACAAGCTGTGCTATGGATTCAAACTACCATAAAAAGTTAGATTACAATACAAAGGTCTGGCTTGAAAAATCAGATTCAAATCAGAAAGAAACCTTTAAAGTTCTGGTTGAAAACCCAGACTGTGTAAAGAAGTTTGAAAACGTTGAGCTTTTGCAAGTCGTAGACAGTATAGCTATAATAAAATCCTCTAAACAAGACCTTGAAAAGGTAATAAAATTAGGTTGTGTAAAGTATGTAGAAAAAAGTAAAAAATTAGATTTAAAGGAGTAAGTTATGGCAAAGCTCTTTGAAAAAACAGAATTGTTAAACATTGATAAACATAAAAATTTAAAGTGGGAATGCTTAAAATCTGACTGCTCTTTATCCTGCTGTTTCCTTCCAAAAAGATCTGCGATAACGCTTGCAGAAATGCCTATTTTATCAAAATACTTTCCTATATCTTTTGTTTTAATTAAAAATAAAGACGAAAACAAAGAACCTTTTAAAAGTATTAACATTTTCTTCAAATTAGAAGAAGATGAAGGAAGATGTACTTACCTTGAGTTAGAAAAAGGTTGTGTACTTGGTAATGAAAAACCTCTTGCTTGTAAACAGTATCCTTTTTCTTTGGTGCTTAATGATAGGGGGCAGAAAATAATAAACGTAGATTTTAGTTGTCCGGGCTTTAGTTTCGAGAAAGGAGAGCCAATCTTTGGAGAGGATAGTCAAATTAACCAATACTTCCAAAAGGACTTCTTGATACCTGCGGATATATTTTTTGAAAGGATGAGAGAAACTCAGGAATTTGTAAACACGATGTTTAATTATAACCTTGTCTCTCCGGCAGAGTACCATTACAGGGGTATAACTGTAAAACTCAACGCAATAGATGAGTCTAAACTGTACGATCTTCCAAAAGAAACGCTCAAAGACTTTCAATTAAGAGGATACTTTAGATACATATACTTACACCTTTACTCTATTGATAACTATAAAAAACTTATAGATAAGTTTTTAGAAGAAAAGAGTAAGGTAAATACGGTGGGTTAAACCCTCTCATACTCAAAATATACTACATTCTTTTCTCTTTACTACTTTATTTATTTCTCCTGATATAATTTATTTACCAAAAACACTACATCGGAGCTTACAGGTGAAGATAACGGATTTTTTCTCTTTAGAAGATTTTAGTAAAACTATTCCCTTTACTGCACTTGGGGCAAGGGTTTGTTATAACGATGGGGATTTACAGTCCTTGTTAAATGACCCAAGGGTTGTAGATAAACAGACAAGAGCAGGATTTTTGTCAAAACTTGGAAACTATAAACACTTTTCTGTTTTCTCCCATTCTTTTGCATACAAAAAAATCGGAGAGTTAAACGCTTTAAAAATAGCCGCAACAAAATTTAAATCTCACTACAACCCCAAATATCCCGATGTCATAGGAGTAAGTCTCAGACACTACCTCGAGGAACTGCTTGAGATAGACCCACAGCAGTATTTAAAAGCTTTTGAAAAAATAGCAGAGTTTGACGTGCCTATAAACCCATTAGGGCAAAAAGAGAATGTCTCTCTAATAGGACTTATAACAGAGTATGACGGCTACGCCGTATTTTTTATAGACAAAGTAAGCAGAACTTTAACTCATCAGCTGGTAAGACACACCGCTCTAAACTTCTCCCAGAGAAGTCAAAGGTATGTAAAAGAAGAAGAAAACTTCTGTATAATTTCTCCTTCTGTAAAAGAAAGCCAACAAACAGTAGATTTGAAAAGTATAGAAAACCTTAAAGACCTTTTCAACGAAATATTGCAAATAATTAAAAATTCCACAGAAAACACAAGCCAAAGTGTAAAAGATAGCATTCAAACCTTAGAGAAAAGGGTAAACCATGTTTATATATCAAAAAGTATGACTGCCTATGAAATAGCAAAACTGTATGATGAACTATCACAGCTGATATACGACCTTTTTGTCCATTACTTTAAAATAAAGAGAGAAGATGCAAGATTTTTCCTACCAAACGGAAGAAGAACAACTATAGTAGTATCAGGGACTTTAAGCTGGATTAAAGACTTTATACAAAAAAGAAACACACCCCACGCCCAGTGGGAAATAAGAAGTGTAGCACAGCAAATGCAAAAGCTCTTGGAAGAACAAGGTGTTTAATAGAAAATTAAAGCTATACAGCAGATTTAAAGAGATAGCATTACAACTTTCAAAACTTGGAATATACAATATCTATGAATACTTTAAAGTTTTGTTTGGTATAGAAGTAGACCCTTCTTTAAAGCCCCAAAAAATACGCCAAACTCTTGAGTACTTAGGACCTTCTTTTATAAAACTTGGACAGATACTTAGCATAAGACCAGATTTAATCCCCCAGTCTATAATAATTGAACTTATTAAACTTCAAGACAAAGTCCAGCCTATACCATTTGACCAAATAAAACCGATTATAGAAAATGAAATTAACAAACCCTTAGAAGAAGTTTTTGATTATATAGACCCAAACCCTATAGGGTCAGCATCTATAGCTCAAGTTTACTATGGAGTTTTAAAATCTGGAGAAAAAGTGGCGATAAAGGTAAAAAGACCTGGTTTAGAGGAGTTAATATCCCTTGATGCAGAAATATTTTTAAAAATCATTTCATTTTTAGAAAAACACTCAAAAACTGTTAAAGACCTTGATTTAAAATCAGTAATATACCAGTATAAGTACACAACCCTAAGAGAAGCTGACTTTGAGATAGAAGCATCTAATATAAGAACTTTTAGAAAAAACTTTGAAAACTACGATAAAGGTTTTTACATTCCAAAATACTATCCACAGTACTCTACAAAAAACTTACTTGTTTTAGAATTTATAGAAGGTTATAAGCTGTCTCAGTTAGACCAGCTTAATATCTCTAAAAAACATTTAGCAGAAGTTATTACAGATGCTTACTATAAGATGGTTTTTAAAGATGGATTTTATCACGCAGACCCACACCCTGGAAACTTTATCATAAAAACAGATGGAACGGTTGTTTTACTTGACTATGGAATGGTTGGTAGTATATCGGGAGAAAAAAGGAAGCTCCTTTACGAACACATATTTTCAGTGGTGAATAAAAATACCCAGCTAGCTATGAACTTCTATGAAGGAATGGGAATGATAACTCCTAAAACGGATTTAGACAAACTTGAAAGTTTTGTCGAAGTCTTTATAGAAAAGTATTACAACAAAAATCTGTCAAACATAAATCTAAAGGAGATGGTTTTAGAGATTATTGACCTTGTAAGAGAGTGTAATCTAAAACTTCCTACCTCTTTGGCATACCTTGGAAAATCTGCAATAGGTCTTGACGGAGTGATAAGGAATCTTGACCCTTCTTTTAACCCAACTGAAAGATTATCTAAATTTTTAACTAAATCAATAGCTGAATATACAAAAGAAAAGTTTGATGAGATTATAAGGATTGTAGATTTTTACTATAACTTAGCCTTTAAGTTAGATAAGATAATTAAACTTCTAAATATAGAAAGACTTTCAATTAGAATATTGTTTAAAGATTTAGAAGAATTACAAAACTTTTATAAAAATCAAGTTTCAAAGATAGCTTTGTCTATAATCTTTATAGGATTTTTAATATCCTCAGCTTTATTTTCAATAGCAGGAGATTTTCATACTTCTGAGGTTTTAATGTACCTTTCTATTTTAACTTTTATCTTCTTAATCTACAGATTAATTCGATTTTAGTAGTCTAATCCTTTTTTTGCTTTTATGCCTTTTTGGTATGGATGTTTGACTTCTTTCATCTCTGTAACTAAATCGGCCATGTCTAACAACTCTTGTGGACAGTTTCTACCTGTAAGGATAAAATCTTTATCTGAGTGAGATTTCAGTAAATCTATAACATCTTCAACTTTTAAAAGTCCAAAGTAAATAGCTATACAAACTTCGTCAAGAACTATTAAATCGTTATTTTCTATATTTTCTTTTACAAACTTAAGACCTTCATAAGCAAGTTGTTTATCAATCTCTTCAATAGGTTTTACTCCATATTTAACTAAATCTGGATTTTTCAAAAGCATTTCCTTTGGTAAATAAAATCCTTTTCTACCAACGCTTTTTAGAGTAAAGTTTTCTAATTTCTTTAAAATTTTAGTTTCTGAAGTTATTGTCTCATCTTTCATAAACTGAATAAAAAGAACCTTTTCACCATTTCCCAAAGCCCTTATAGCTGTACCTATTGCTGCTGTGGTTTTTCCTTTACCGTTTCCTGTAAAAACGTAAATCATAGACTACATACACTCCATCCACAGTTAGGACAGCTTTTACAACCCTCTTTTACTATCAGAGGAGTACCACACTGGGGACATTTTTCAGAGGATGTTGAATAATCTTCTTGAGTATCAAAAGAAGCTGTTATTTCTTTATAAATAGAAGGTCCTTTTACTTTTTCATCTTTTAAAGATGTCATAACTTTTCTTTCTTCTTTTTCTTCTGTTGGTACTGTGTAAACTCCAGATATAGATTTTTCTCTGTAAACAGTCAGACCTTTACATCCAAGCTCGTGGGCTAAAAGGTAAGCTTCTTTCATCTCTTCTATGCTAACGTTCTCTGGAAAATTTATAGTTTTAGATACAGATGAATCTACCCATTTTTGTAAAGATGCTAAAGCTTTTATGTGGTCTTTTCCAGATATATCTTTTGCTGTTTTAAAGATTTTTTTATACTTTTGAGGTATGTAGGGAATGTTTTGAATACTACCATTGTTTCTAATAACATCTTTTATTAGATTATCATCAAATAAGCCTTCTCTTTCCATAAACCTTTCAAAAACAGGGTTTACATAGTAAAAAGAGCCTATTGTAACCTTTTTCTCATAAATTAGACTGTAAACAGGTTCTATACCAGCTGAACATCCTGCTATCATACTTATAGACCCTGTAGGTGCTATTACAGTGGTGTATGCATTTCTTAATCCATATTTTTTTATATCCTCAGAAACTTTCTCCCAATCAAAATGCCAAGATTCTTTTTCATAAAATCCTTTAAATGGCAATTTTCCTTTTTTATAAAAACTTTTATTAAAGTAAGGGAAAGATCCTCTTTTTTTAGCTATTTCTATTGATTCTAATTTTGAATAGTAGTTTATAAATTCCATAATTCTTTCCATAAAATCAAGTCCTTCTTTACTATCGTAAGAAAGCTCCAGTTCAAATAAAGTATCAGCAAGTCCCATTATTCCAAGACCTATCTTTCTTGTTTTTAGTGTTCTTTCTTCTATTTTTTTTAGAGGATACTTGTTTATATCCAATATGTTATCTAAAAATCTTACAGCTAACCTTACTACTCTTTCTAAATCTTCCCAGTTAATCTTTACAACTCTCTTTTCTCCATCGTACTCCTCCCCAACAAATGCCCATAGGTTTATTGAGCCTAAATCACAAGACTCGTTTGGATATAAAAGTACTTCTCCGCAAGGGTTTGTAGATTCTATTTTTCCTAAGGTTTCTAAAAAAGGATTGTATCTATTTATGTTATCATCAAAAAGTAGTCCTGGCTCTGCTGACTCCCAACCTTGATATACAATCATATCAAAAAAGTTTTTCGGATTTATATACTTTACGATTTGTTTATTCCTTGGATTTACGAGAGGATAAGGTTTATTGTCTTTATAGTAATCCCAAAAATCTTCTTTTAGAAAAACTGATATGTTAAAGTTTGTAAGTTGTAGATTACCTTTTTTGGCAACTATAAACTTTTCTATATCGGGATGGTCACTGTTTAAAATACCCATATTTGCACCACGCCTTACACCGCCTTGTTTTATTACCTCTGTCATCTTATCAAAAAGTGTCATAAAAGCTATAGGTCCAGAGCTGACTCCATGGGTTGACCTTACAAAATCACCTTCTGGTCTTAATGTAGAAAAGTTATAACCACATCCTCCTCCTGATTGAAATATCAAAGCTGCATTTTTTAAAGTTTCCATTATAGATAAAAGAGAGTCTTCCATACCTAAAACAAAGCAAGCCATGCCCATTCCAAGAGGATTACCAAAGTTAACAAGTGCAGGTGTGTTTGGCATAAATTTACGACTTACCATAAGGTTATAGTAATCATCTATCTCTTGTTCATAATCTTTAAACTCATCATTTGATAACATATCAAGTATTTGTGAAAGGCTTTTTTTCATTAACTTTTCTTTATTCATTCTTTTATAAAGTCTTTCAAGAGCTTCTAAATGGTATATGTTTAATAAGTACTTTCCTATCCTTGCTTTTCCATCGTAGTCCTCAATTTTGATTTTACTTTCTTTTTGTAAAGAAGATTTTTTAGAAAATACCCTTTCATCGTATAAAATAGAAGGTAAGGCTACATGAATAGCCACCCTTTGAAAAAGTTGTTTAGGGCTTTCAATAACTTTTCCTAATTCGTCTTTGTTTAAATATCTTGAAGCTAACACTTTTAATGCATTTATGTCAAAAGCTTTATCTACTTCATCTATGAAATCTTTATTTAGTATTTGCATTTTCTCTTTTCTGATTTGGGCTCTTTTTTCTCTATAAAGGATGTATGCTTTTGCTACTTTCGAAAGCCCTGTTTCTATCAAAGTTTCTTCAACAACATCCTGTACTTGCTCAACAGTTGGGATTTGGTCAGGAGAAAGTTTACTTTCAAGTTTTTCTACAACTTTTTTAGCTAAAGATTCTGATAAACTTTTATCTTTTTCTCCTACTGCTTGCATGGCTTTCCATATTGCATTAGCTATTTTTGAAGTGTCAAAATCTACAACCCTTCCATCTCTTTTTACAATTTTTCTAATCATAAAATCACCCCTTTTAAAAGTATAAATCTATTTTAGAAAGATTTCAATTATGATAGAAATCATTTTATTTTTACCCGTCTTATTTGAGAATAAATCTCAATTTATTTTAAGAGGTAAATGTTATGGCTATTAAAGATTTAATTAATAAAATAGATTTAATAACAAAAGATTTTATAACAGTTTTAGAATCGGTAGACTCTTACAAAAGAGTTGAACTGTTTAAAACTTACTACGAAACGCTAAAAGTTTTAGAGGAATTACAAGTTAATCAGTATCCGAAGAAAGTGAAAAATTTAAAATAGTATGTTGTAATCTTTTTTTATAAGATATTTTATTCTATAGTAAATAGCTTCTTTCAACTTTTTTCTATCTAGGATGTTCAAGTTTTTTATATCTGAAATGGCTTTTTTTGTGTAAAGTTTTTTTTCTTCTTCTGAAAGATTTTGCCATATTTTTTTGTATATTTCTTCAGAAATATAAAAATTTTTTAAGTTTTTGTCTAAAATATTTATGACGTCTTTATCAACTTCTATACCGTACCTTCTTGCAATTATATCTATATCATCTTCAAAGTATTCTTGCGTTGTAGAATTTTCCACCACTTTAACTTGCTGTTTTTCTTCATTTTGCTCTATCTGTTTTGAAATAGATATAAGTAAGACTTGAGGTTTTTTTGGCTTTTGTAATGGGTAAACCTCTTTAAAACGTTCTAAAATCAGTTTTACTTTTTCGTATCCGTGCTCATTTATTAATTCCTCTAAAACTTGGGACTCTGATGCAGAAAGACTTAATAGGTCTTTACCTACTATGCTTAAGTATATACCTATTACTTCATCAAACTTATCATTTTCCATCTGTAAAAAATCTCCGCTGAATTTTCTAAGGTTGATGTATATTTTAAAGCTTCGTTTAAACTTTTTCCAACTGCAAAACTACCGTGAGACCTAACTACAGATATAACATAACCTTTTTTAAAAATCTCTGCCAGACTTTCTGCCAGCTCCACTGATGCAGAGGGTTTACTAACTATGCAAGTAGGAACTTTTTTTATAAATAGTTGTCCTTCTATGTCAATAGGCTCAAACTCTTCTAAAAAGTAAGCCAATGTGGTAGCTGTTATCGGGTGAGCGTGGACTATCGCAGATACTTCAGGATTTCTTTTGTAAATTTCTCTGTGGACTATAAGCTCTATGGAGGCTTCTTTGTCTTGGTGTGTTTGTTGAAAAAGTGGGAGTTTTATAATGTCTTCTTCTGTTAAGAAGCCTGCCATTCTTCCAGTTTTAGTTATGTAGATGTAATCTCCATCTCTTACACTTAAATTTCCACCATGAGATGAAACTAATCTAAGCTGATGTAAAACCAATCCTGTAAACTTCATCTGCTGAATAAACTCATTCAAGCTTTAACTCCTAAAACGGATATTCCGTAATCTTTTGCTTTTTTTATAAATTGGTTTTTGTCTATTAAATAGGTTTTTCCTGATTCTACCGCTAAAACTTTTGCTTTTGCTTTTTTCATACTTTCTAAAGTTTTAACACCTATTACAGGCACGTCATATCTCATATCTTGATTTTTACGTGCTGCTTTACATACAACAGCCCCTTCACCTCCAAGCTCTCCACCTCTTAATATACATTTATCCGTTCCTTCTACTCCTTCAACTGCTATCACAACACCATCTTTTACAACAACAGTCTGTCCAATGTCAAGGTCTGCAACTTCTTTTGCTATCTTCATTCCAAACTCAATGTCTTTTTTTATATTTTCATCTTCTATCGGATTTACCAAAAATCCTTCTTCTACTAAAAGAGAAGATAGATAAGGAGTAGGGTCTATAAACTCAAATCCTTCTTTTTCAAGCTCGTTTATTATTGAATGAAGAATTGATTTTGCTCTCTTGTCTTTTAGTGAAAATAAAAAATTTTTTGCCCTTTCATCAAATTTGTGAAGATGAAACAGTATGGAGCTGTGCTCTATTTTTCCAAGCATTACTAACTTTTTAATGTTTTCTTTTTTTAATGTATCTATTATTTTTTGTGCTTCTGTAAAAGAAAACCAGTATGTTTTTCCGTACTTTTCTAACTCTTTACTTGCAGATGATTTTATGGCTATTATAGTTAAGTCTTGATTTTTTTCAAAAGCTGACTTTGCGAAGGTTAACGGAAGGTCTCCCCAACCTGCAATAAGTGCGATTTTATCACTCTTCATCTGTAAGTAGTAATTTTCTTTTTGATGCGTCGGGAGCTATTCCTCTTTTTGTTGTTTTTACAAAATTTAATAAATTTTCTACTTCAGGAGTTTTTGGAAGATTCTCTTCAACTATCTTTATACCTTCTGTTATTGTAGAAGAAGTTCTAAATAAGATTCTGTAAGCTTCTTTTATTATTTTAATCTGTTCTGAGGAAAATCCTCTTCTTTTTAGTCCTACTAAGTTTAGTCCGTAAAGTAAAACATGGTTTTTTGATGCTCTTGTGTAAGGTGGTACATCTTTGTCTACTGCAGAAGCTCCGCCAACCATTGCATAGTCCCCAATTCTGCAAAACTGATGAATTGGTGTTAGTCCTCCTACAAAAACGTAGTTTCCTATCTTAACGTGTCCTGCTAGCGTCACACAGTTTGCTAAGATTGTATCGTGTCCTACTTTACAGTCGTGGGCTATATGGACATAAGCCATAAGATAACAGTTATCGCCTATTTTTGTTATGCCATCATCAAATGATGTTCCTCTGTGGACTGTACAGTACTCTCTTAATACAGTATTATTTCCTATCTCTACGTAAGAGATTTCTCCTTTAAATCCAAGATGTTGAGGAATGCTTCCTATTACTGTACCTTCGTAAATCTGACAATTTGAGCCTATCTTTGTGTAGTTTTTTATCTTTACTGATGAGTGGATAACTGTATTATCTCCTATCTCAACTTCATCTTCAATAATAGAAAAAGGGCCAACTTTGACATTGACCCCTAACTTTGCTTTTTTACTTACAATAGCGGTTGGATGTATCTCTACCATAAATTTCCTTTATGCTAAAAGTGCTTTTAAAACTTCTTTTGGTTGAACTCCTACCCTTGTGTCAACAACTCTTCCATTTTTAAATACCATTATTGTAGGTATTGCTCTTATTCCGTACTTCATTGCAAGGTTTGGATTTTCGTCTGTATTTACTTTAACTACTTTTGCTCTTCCTTCCATCTCTTCCGCTATCTCTTCAACGATTGGTGCTATTAATCTACAAGGTCCACACCAAGGCGCCCAAAAATCAACTAAAACTGGAACGTTAGAGTTTAAAACTTCTTGTTCGAAGTTTGTTTCGTTAACTGATATTACTTTACCTGCCATATTAATCCTCCTGTATTAAATTTCTGTACAAATCTAAAACCCTTTTGTCCTTAATATAATAACATACAATTGACCCTTCTCGCTTGTATCCTAAAATGCCTCTGTTTCTAAGTATTGAAAGATGCTGAGATACGTTTGGTTGAGGTAGGTCAAGGGCTTCCCATATATGTTTTACACACTTTTTTCCACTTGCAAGGTATCCTATTATTTTTAATCTGGCCGGGTGAGCTAATGCCTTTAAAAGTTCGGCTGTATCTTCTAAAAACTGCTCATCTTGCCATTTTTCATTTTCTACAATGTCTTGATCTTTAAACATGACACACCTGTTTATTTAAGAATATTAGAATATATTATAAATATATTTTTTTATAAATGCAATGTATAATTTCTATAATCGTGAACACCCACACCTAAAAAATTTTATTACATTTTATTAACTATGTCTGCAGGAGTTTTATATCCTAAAGAGTAGTGCGGTCTTATAAAATTGTATTTTTCCACATAACTACTTAATCTTCTATTCATCTCATCTATCGTATATTCCATTTTCTCTATAAACCATAA
>NZ_JHUV01000005.1 GCF_000619805.1 Sulfurihydrogenibium subterraneum DSM 15120
TTTATTTTGTTTGATAGTTTTTTTGGAAAGAGTTTTGTTATATACATTGGCGTTCCTATAATGCCTTTCATTTTACCTACCTCCTGTTTAGTAAATTTATTTTACAGGGGTAGGTGTTCACTGTTTATATGAACTTATACAGCAATAAGGCAGGTTTAAACCTGCCTTGTAGAAGGTTAAGCCACTTTTTCTATGATTGACTTAGTAGATATTACGTGTTTGTGAAGACCTAACTCTTTTGGTTTTAAACCTATTGCAAGACCTATTAACTGTGGTAAGTGTAAAACAGGCATACCTATATTTACGCCTATCTTTTCTTCTGCTTCTGGTTGCATAGCGTCAAGCTGTGTATGGCAAAGTGGACAAGGTGTAACCATAAAGTCTGCTCTTTGCTTTTTAGCTGCTTGTGTATCCATAGCTGTAAGTCTTAAAGTTACCTTATCTTCCGCCGACCAGAATGAATGGAAACCACAGCAGGCAAGTCTTGCTTCGTGGTCTACTGGGTTTCCTCCAAGAGCTTCTATAAGCATTTCAATAGATTTTGGATTATCAGGGTCTTCGTATCCTATTAGGTAAGGTGGTCTGATTATATGGCAACCGTAAAACGGTGCTATGTTAAACTCTTTCAAAGGTCTTACTACCATAGATTTTAATTTATCTAAACCTACTGCATCTATAACTTCCCATAGAAAGTGAGTTACTTCAATTGTTCCTTTGTACTCTAATCCAGTTTCTTTTAAAACTTCGTTAACTGCTTCTCTGACTTCTGGGTTTTTATCTAACTTAAATTTCGCTTCTCTTAACATTAATGTACAGGTATTACAGATTGTAAGCATATCAAGTCCAAGTTCTTCTGCAAGTGCGAGGTTTCTTGCGTTTATAACAAGGGACATAAACTCGTCTTTTTCTTGGACTGCTCCAGCTCCACAGCATGTTGCAGCTTCAAGTTCTATAAGCTCCATTCCTAATTTTTCTGCTACAAGTTTTGTTGATTCATACAGCTCTGGTGCAACACCTTTTGCTGAACATCCTGTATAAAAAGCATACCTTAACATCTTTAATTCCTCCTTTAAGCCTTTTGTTCTTTAAGTTTTTTTGATTTTCTCTTGTCTTCGTAAACAGTTTGAACGTCTGGAATTATCTTTATCTTAACTTTATCTTTCATTTGTCTTGCTTTATCCATTATTTTTTGTACTTCTTCGTGTCTTTTTACTTTATGCCCTCCAAAGAAGTCTGCTATATTTACTTTTCCTTTAAAGAACATTCTTATTCCAAAAGGTGCTCTTTTAGCAGCTCCAAGTAATCCTTCCTGTCTCATTGGTAATAACATCTCGTTTAAAAGACCTCTGTTGTAAATATCTTTTTCAAAGATTTCTGCGTGTATTTCTCCAGGGGATTTAAATCCTTCTTCAGCTGCTATTATTCTTGTTCTTATGATGTTTTCGTAAGGTTGAACTTCTTTAGGACATCTTGTTGTACATTCCATACATCTTACACACCATTCCAAGTTAAACTCTTTTAAAACCTCTTCCAATC
Organism: Sulfurihydrogenibium subterraneum DSM 15120; assembly: GCF_000619805.1. NCBI lineage: Bacteria > Pseudomonadati > Aquificota > Aquificia > Aquificales > Hydrogenothermaceae > Sulfurihydrogenibium > Sulfurihydrogenibium subterraneum. The sequence continues at coordinate 1,537 of NZ_JHUV01000005.1, forward strand.
TTTCTTTTTTAGCGCCGTCTCTTGAATCTGCTACAAATCTATAAGCTTTTGATATAACCATAGGTCCTAAAAAGTCTTTGTTTGCCTTTAACGCATTACAGTCAGACATACAGCTGTTGCATAGTATACAGTCTGATGCGTAGTCTATTTTTTGATGATCAAATGGGTCTTGTCTGTACTCTTTACCGTCTGCAGGTGGAGCTTCTTTTGGTATAAACCAAGGTTTAATTCTTTTGAGTTTATCAACAACCCAGTCCATATCGTATATTAAATCTTTTAACGGTTTTATATTTCCAACAGGTTCTACAACTATCGTATCTGTTTGGTATTTATCTAAAAGATGGGTTACCTGAACTTTACAGGCTAAAGTTGCGTGTCCGTTAATCCTCATGGCACAAGAACCACATATAGCAGCTCTACAGTTATAACGGAAAGATATAGATGGGTCTTGTTCTTCTTTTGCTTTAAAAAGTGCTGCCAGTACTGTCATTCCTTTTTCTACTGGGAGTCTGTAGGTTTTGTAGTAAGGCTGACTATCTTTTGTAGGGTCGTATCTGAACACTTTTAAATTGAAAAACTCCATCTTACACCACCTCATAAAAAATTTACTCTACTATATTTAAACATATTTTCATATAAAATCAAACAGCATTTTATTTTTTAATACCCCATTTTTTTAGCTTCATTCCAAAGGTTATCCATCTCTTGTAAACTCATCTCTTCTAAAGATTTACCCATCTGTTTTGCCTTTTCTTCTATGTAATTAAATCTTTTTATCATTCTGTCTATTGATAGATGGAGAGCTTCTTCTGGGTCTATTTTCATAAATCTTGATAGATTTGTTATAGCGATTAAAATGTCTCCAAGCTCGTGGATTTTTTCATCTTGTTTTTTTGCTTCTTTTAATTCTTGAAGTTCTTCTTCTACTTTTTTCCATACTTGGTCTATATTTTCCCACTCAAAACCTACTTTTGCAGCTCTGTTTTGAACTTTAACAGCTCTGGTTAAAGCAGGCATTCTTTTTGGTATTCCCTCTAATATGGATTGTTTTTCTTTCTGTTTTATTTTATGCCACTGGTCTAAAACTTCTTCCTGAGTTTTTACCTGTGAGTCTCCAAAAACGTGTGGATGCCTTCTTATAAGTTTTTCTATAAGATTTTCTATTACTGTATTTATATCAAAGGCATTTTCATCTTTTTTAATCTGACTGTGGAATACAACCTGAAGCAAAACGTCTCCCAGTTCTTCAATCATTTTATTGTTATCGTTTTCTTCTATAGCTTCTAACAGTTCATAAGCTTCTTCTATAAGATTATTTTTTATCGATTTATTCGTTTGTTCTTTATCCCAAGGACACTCTCTCCTTAACCTCTCAACTATATCAACTAACTTTTGAAAGTTTTCTCCTTCTTTTCTACACTCCATAATCCTACACCTGATAAAAAGTAATTTTAACTATGATAGCAGAATATAAAGGAAAATATTAGATAAATGCGACTATATATAGATAGAATTTTAGCTTAAAATGTTGTATAAGTTCTATTAGTTAAAAATTTTATCATAAATTCAACCAACTATTTCATTTGCAATAAGCTCAGCTTGTTTTAGTACTGTTTCGGTTGCAAGCTCCTGCATATCAGGTGGATAACCGTACTGCCTTAAAGTTCTTTTTACTATAACTTTTAGTCTTGACCTTGCACTTTCTCTTATAGTCCAGTCTATAGTTGCGTTTTCTTTTACTTTTTTATATAAAACCGTAGCAAGTTCCCTAAGTTTTTCTTTTCCCATTAACTCCCTTGCACTTTTATTTTCTGCAACCGCACAGTAAAAAGCATACTCATATTCGGATAGTCCCATCTCTTTAGGCTCTTTATCACTTTCTTTTATTTCTTTTGCAAGATTTATAAGCTCATCTATAACTTCAGCCGCTGTGATTAGTTTGTTATTGTATCTTCTAATTAAATCTTCTAAAGATTTCATTAAAGATTTACTTTTTACAAAGTTTATTTTTATCCTTCCTTTAATTTCGTCATTAATTAGCTTTTTTAATGTTTCAATTGCTAAGTTTTTGTATTTCATTCCTTTTATTTCTTCTAAAAACTCGTCAGATAAAATTGATATATCTGGCTTTTTAAGTCCTGCTGCATCGAATATATCAATAACACCACTTGAAGATACAGCTTTATCTATAATCTGTTTTATCGCTGTTTCATAGTTTTCAATGGTCTGTTCATTCTCGGTATTAAACTTTATAAGTCTTGATTTTACCGCTTGGAAAAATGCCACTTCTTCTTTTATTTTCATAGCTTCAGGGTGAGGTACTGCTATTGAAAAGGCTTTTGATAATGCACTAACAGCGTCAACATATCTTTTTTTCCCATTTTCAATTCCAAGAATAAAATCTTCTGCTTCAAGGATAATATTTAATTTTTGTGAAGTATCTGCACTAAAATATCTTTTATACTCAAAGCCATAAAACATATCTCTAACAACTTCTAATTTTTCAAGCATTATTTCTATAGCTTCTTCTTGTAGTTTTGCAGGGTCTCCTTTTCCTCCACTTTCTGCATAGAAAGATAAAGCCTCTTTTAAATCTGAAGCTATTCCTATATAGTCAACTATAAGTCCACCTGTTTTGTCTTTGTAAACCCTGTTTACCCTTGCTATTGCTTGCATTAGAGTATGACCTTTCATCGGTTTATCAATATACATTGTATGAAGACAAGGCACATCAAATCCTGTAAGCCACATATCAACAACTATCACAAGCTTTAACTCATCTTCTGGGTCTTTAAATCTATCAGCAAGGATTCTTCTTTCTTCTTTTGTTAAATAAAATCTTGATATTTCTGGCTCATCTGAAGATGATGTTGTCATTACAATCTTTATTTTTCCTTTTTTTAACTCATCACTGTGCCAGTCTGGACGAAGCTTGATAATCTCATCATATAGACTGGCGGCAATTTTTCTTGTCATGGCAACAATCATTCCTTTTCCATCCATCACTTCAAGGCGGTTTTCAAAATGATTAACAATATCTTTTGCTATCTCTTGTATTCTTGGTTTAGCTCCAACTAACGCTTCAAGTTTAGCCCATTTTGCCCTTGCTTTTTCTACTTCTGATAATCCTTTTTCATCTAATTCTTCTTCATATTCTTTTATTAATTTTTTTCCTTCTTCTGTTATATCTATTTTTACAAGTCTACTTTCATAGTAAATTGGAACAGTTGCTCCATCTTCAACTGCGTTTGCTATGTCGTAGATATCAATATAGTTTCCAAAAACTGCAGGTGTGTTTCTGTCTGTTTTTTCAATTGGTGTTCCTGTAAAGGCTATATAGGTTGCATTTGGTAAAGCATCTCTTAAATACTTTGCAAATCCGTATCTTATATCTCCTGTTTCTTTATCTACTTTTGCTTTAAATCCATACTGTGTCCTGTGGGCTTCATCAACAATAACAATAATGTTATCTCTATCAGATAGGGTTTCATAAATGTTTCCTTCTTCAGTCCAGAATTTGTGAATAGTTGTAAAGATAACTCCACCGCTGTTTACTTTTAAAAGTTCTTTTATATGCTGTCTACTTTTTGCTTGGACAGGTTCTTGTCTTAATATTTGAGTTGCACTGGCAAATGTATCAAACAGTTGGTCGTCAAGGTCGTTTCTGTCGGTAATAACCACGATTGTTGGGTTATTTATAGTTTGAATTATTTTACCAGTGTAAAAAAGCATTGTCAGAGACTTTCCAGAACCTTGAGTATGCCAAACAACGCCGGCTTTTTTGTCTCCTTCTGGTTGATTTTTAACATCGGGTAGTCCATAAGATGCAGGAGACTGTCTTAAGGTGTCTGCTTTTTTATTTTTTCCTACTGCTCTTATTGTTGATTTTATAGCCTTGTTTACTGCGTAGTATTGGTGGTATGCTGCTATCTTTTTTACTGTTTGGATAATTGTTTGTCCGTTTTTATCTTCTTTTTTTGTTTTTTCAAAAAGGATAAAAAATCTTATGTAGTCAATTAAAGTTTGTTTATTTAAAAGTCCTTTTATTAATGTTTCAAGCTGACTTACAAGGTGTGAAGCTTCTTTTTTTCCATCTGCTGTTTTCCAGTACATAAATCTATCGTATCCAGCAGATAAACTGCCCATTTTGGCTTCAAGTCCATCTGATATTATTAAAATTTCGTTGTATGTAAAGAGTGAAGGTATGGCTTTTTTATAGGTTTGAAGCTGGTTATAAGCTGATTTTATAGTAGCATTTTCATCTGCTGGATTTTTAAGCTCCATTACTACAAGTGGAAGTCCATTTATAAACACGACAATATCAGGTCTTTTGTTTTTATGGTTTTCTATAACGGTAAACTGATTAACTACTAAAAAATCGTTATTTTCAGGATTTTTAAAATCAACAAGCCATACAATATCTCCTCTTTCTATACCGTCTTTTTGGTATGTGATTTTTACTCCTTCTGTTAGCATTCTGTGGAATGTTTCATTGTTTAATATTAGGTCTGGTGTGTTTATATTGGTTATTTGTTTTATAGCGTCTTCTATTGAGTTTTCTATTAGGTCTGGATTTATTCTTTTTATGGCTTTTTTTAATCTATCAAACAGTATTACATCTTGAAAGGAGCTTCTTAAAAGGTCATCTCCGCCGTATATGTAATCGTATCCTTGATTTTTTAGAAGGTCTATAGCAAGGTTTTCAACGGAATTTTCATTAATCATATTTTACCCTCACTTCCCCGCTCATAAGTTTTGGTAATAGTATATCTCTTAAATTTTCAAGAGTTTGGATTTGTTCTTTGTTTTTTAATATTTTATTAAAAATAGGGTCTATAAGTTTATTAAATTCTCTAATGTATTCTTCATCTTTTGGAAAAGAAAATGTAAGATAATCTATACTTGAAGAAGCATGTAAAATTACTGTTCCAGAAGAATGAGCGTTTATCAAATCTTGTATATCTTTTGATTTAAAAATAAGATATTTTAAGCCTAAATTATCAAAAACTGAATTTTTAGAGTAAATCTTTCTAATTCCAGATGAAAAAGCTCCTTCTAAACCAAAATTAATCCTTCCAACTGTTCCATCAAAAGACATTAATAAATCCTCTTTCTTACATAACATTTTTGCAATGTCTTTTTTTATAAAAGTGTTTCCTTTATCATCTAATAAATCTCCAACTCTTATAAATCTAACAGTATCAGGTAACTGTTCTTCTATATAATTTTTACTTCCCGGTTCAAAACCTTTTTCAAAAATATAAATATCTTTAAGATTTACCTCTTCCCAATCATCTTTTGCATCTTCTATAAACCACTTTCTAAAAAGTGTTTCTGCCATTTGTTCAAGGGTTTGATTTTGACGGTGTAAAAGGTCTATTTTATCATCAAGAGATGAAAGCACAGAGGCTATGGCTTTTTGCTCGGGAAGAGGGGGGAATAAAAATTCATAACTCAAAACTACATCTGTTTGTACTCGTTGTCTCCCTGAGCTACCAGTCATTGATTTTATAGCTACATCTCTAAAATCTGGTGAAATAGCAAAGTAATATAAAAAATGACTATCTGTTATTCCCTTTTTTCCTCTTAAAACTATAAATTCTGTAGAACCAAATCCTATTTCATTATCTTCTAAAATATCAACATATGCTGTCTTACCGTTCTCCAAACTTGGTGTAATTCTTGCGACTAACGTATCACCGTTCCTAAATTTTGCACCTCCATTATATAATCCTATTTGATAAGTATAAATTTTTTTTGTAAAAGGTTGTAATGCTTCCATTGGTACTTCTTTAGCAAGAGTTCCCTTCTTTAATATTT
>NZ_JHUV01000006.1 GCF_000619805.1 Sulfurihydrogenibium subterraneum DSM 15120
TACTCTTTTATCTGTTTGTCAACTTCTTGTTTGTACTTTTCAAACTCTTCATCCATTTTGGCAAATTTTCTATCGTTTTCTTGCTTGTACTCTTTTATCTCTCTGCTCAAACTTTGAATTTCCATTTCTGTTTTTTGCTGTATGTATAAAAGTCTCATCATCATTTCTTCAAGTCTGGATACTTTTTCTTCTAACACTTCCATTTTTATCTCCTCCAAAAGGTCTGATATAAAATCTATGCTCTTTTTTTCATATATTCAAACCTTTTTCTTTTAGTAAGTAAGGTTTTAGCCTACAGCTGTTTCTTTTATTGCTTTTATTTCTTCTTTTGAAAGTCTTACTTTTTGATCTTGAAGTATTTCAATTTTTATCTTACAGCCTCCAGTATAAAAATCCTTCTTTTAAAGCTTTTTCTTTGTTGTATATACCTTTTACGTCTATTAAAATAGGTGTACCGCCGTTGTTCATAAGTTTTTTATACTCTTTAAAGTCAAGTTCTTCAATAAATGGTCTGTGTTTTACTGCTACTATTACAGCGTCGTATGGTGTGTGTTTTTCTATATTGTCTAATAACTCTATACCGTATTCGTGTTTTACTTCTTCCGGATAAGCGTATGGGTCGTAAATGTAGACTTCTATACCGTACTCTTTTAGTTCGTTGTAAACATCTATAACTTTTGTGTTTCTTATGTCTGATATGTTTTCTTTAAAAGTTAGCCCAAGTATAAGGACTTTACTTCCTTTTACAGATTTCCCTGCTTTTATCAACTTTTTAACTGTATTTTCTGCTACATACTTACCCATATAGTCGTTTATTCTTCTTCCTGCTAATATAACTTCTGGGTGATAGCCTATTGCTTGTGCTTTAAAAGTTAGGTAGTATGGGTCTACGCCAATGCAATGCCCCCCAACCAACCCCGGTTCAAACCTTAAAAAGTTCCATTTGGTTGATGCAGCTTCTAAAACTTCTTTTGTATCTATTCCCATTTTATTGAAAATTATTGATAACTCATTCATTAGAGCTATATTTAAGTCTCTTTGGGTGTTTTCTATCACTTTTGCAGCTTCTGCTGTTTTTATGTTTGGTGCTTTATGTATTCCTGCTGTTATTACTTCTCCATAAAGCTGTGCTAAAAACTCTGTTATATCAGGTGTATCTCCTGCCACTACTTTCTTTATTTTGTCTATTGTGTGCTGTTTGTCTCCGGGATTTACTCTTTCAGGAGAGTATCCTACGTTAAAGTCTTGTTTCCACTTTAAGCCACTTTCTTGCTCTAATATTGGGACACACTCTTCTTCTGTCAATCCCGGATATACAGTTGACTCATACACAACTATACTGCCTTTTTTCATATACTTTCCAACGGTCTTAGAAGCTGATATGATGGGTCTTAAGTCTGGAATGTTGTGGTTGTCTATAGGTGTTGGGACTGTGATGATTATTACTTTTGCATCGGATATTTTTTCTGGGTTGTCTGTAAACTCTATTTGACTGTTTTTTAGTTTTTCTGATTCTACTTCTTTTGTTCTGTCGTATCCTTCTTTCAGCTCTTTTATTCTTTGTGGGTTTATGTCGTATCCTATAACGTTATACTTTGTGTCAAACAAAACAGCCAAAGGCAGTCCTACGTATCCAAGTCCTATTATGGCTATTTTTTCTGAATTTCCTTTTTTAAACTGATTTACGTTCATTTACTCCTCTCCTTTTAATTCTTTTTCCAGAGCTTCATCAAGATTAAGTATTATACCGTCAATTATTTCTATGTCGTAATTCCAGTCTACGATTTTCCACTCTTTATCGTCTTGTGCTACCATAATTTTCTTTGCTTGAGTGTATATCCATATAACTTTTTTAACACCACTTTTTAAAAGTCTTTTTGTTTTTAGGAAAAAGTATTCATCTCCTATCTCTGATAAATCAGCTTTTGTATCTACTTCAATAACAACTTCAGGTGGGACTTTTAAGTATGTACCTTGTGGTTTTTTTAATTTTTCTCTGCTTACTATTGCAATGTCAAGGTTTAGCCAATTTCCTTCTCTGGTTTTCGTGTAAAAGTATCCTACTTCATTAAAAAGAATTTTATATTTTTTGTTATCTAAAGCTTTGTAAAGGTGTTCTACAATTAAAGAAACTATCCATGATTGTAAATCACTACTTCCCATTATAGCCTCCTTTGGCAGCTGTCCAGAGAGAACCTTTTCGTAGTTTTTGTAGTAAATTTTTTTATTGTCTAAAATCTCGTAAACAAGATAATCTGGGATTTTAACTTTACTTTTTTTCTTTTTTACTGAAGCTGTAGCCATAGTAATCCTCCAGTTTGATTGATGTTATTCATTTTCAAAATCTTTTTTTAAATTTTCGCCAAGGTTGAATTTTAGATTGTCAAGTATCTCAATCTCGTAGTCCCAATCTGTAATTATCCAAGGTTTATCTTTTTCAGCCACCATAACTTTTTTGTCAAAGGTTGTGTACCATATAACTTTTTTAACGCCTGCGTCTAACAAGTCTTGAGTTTTTTCTCTTTGATAGTTCATAAAGTCTCCGTGTTTTCTTAAATCTGCTTTTGTATCTATCTCTATTACTACTTCTGGAGGAGTTTTAGCATACTTGTTGTTTATTCCTTCTTTTAAGAGTTTCTCTCTATCAAATATAGCTACATCAAGGTTTCTCCAACTCTTTGGTGCCCATTGAAAACCTGCCTTATTTAGTAGGATTTTGTATTTTTTTCTATCTAAGTTAGAGTATAAAAATCCTACTATTAAATCAATAATCCAAGCTTGTAGTTTACTACTTCCCATGACTTCCTCCAGTGATTTTTCTCCCTCTAAAACTTTGTCATAATCTCTGTAGTATATGGGTTTTCCATGTCTCATTTCGTAGATTAATCCTTTTGGTATTTTTTTTCTTTGTGTTTCTTTCTTTTTACGTTCAGCTTGTAATGTTTCCATATCTAAATACCTCCAAAAAATACATTTACATTAAAGTTTACGCCTTAAATCCAAATTTTCCAAGTTTAACTACTTTTTATGATAACCCTTTGCCCTTGAACCAAAAAGTATAATTTTTTTAGGGTTGTAATTTTGTAATTCTTTAACTATCAGCTGTATGTATTTATCCGCTTTGTTCATTTTGTTTACAGTACTGCATCTTCTTTGCATAGAGGTTAATTTTTTCAATAATTTTAACTAATTTGGGGACATTTTCTATTACTTCTTCAAACTTTTCAATTAAATTTTCCTGTATGTATTCATGGGATAACTCATTTCTTAAATCTTTCATCTCTATAAGTATTTTATAATCTTCTACAAATCCTCTTTTTTCAGCTCTTATTACTGCATCTAACTTTCTACTTATGTCTTCCATTTCTAATAAGTCTAAGCTTCTTAAAACTTTATTTATTAAAATATCTACCGACCTGCCAAATCTATTTGACAGTGTTTCTAAAACTTCTAAATCTTCTTCTGTTAAATCTTCTCTTAAAAAATCTATGTTTTCCACTTTTTTGTAGGATTTTAATAACCAGTCTAAGTTTTTGTTAAGCATATTTAAATTTTCACAAAAAAGTTTTTTCTTTTCTTCAATCGTCATATTTCTACTCCATATTTATAAGCTAACTTTGTAAACTCTGTTTTTTCAGGGTTTTCAGTGATTATTAGGTCTACTTTTCTATCTCCCAGAGTAAGTAGTAAGTCCACCTTTATTTTTCTTCTCTGTTTATAATCTATACTATTAGATATTACGAGTATATCTATATCTCCACCCTTTTTGTTTAAATCTGTCCTACTTCCAAATATAAATATCTTTGCGTTTGGGTCGTATTTTTTTATAATCGTTTTTATAACTTGTATCTCTTCATTAGAAAGTCTGAGTTTAGGTTGTGTAGTCATTTTTCTTAATTTATTTACTTCTATTAGAAATGTTTTTTATGGTAAAATTTTATCATAACAAGGATATCTTAAAGGAGTATAAGTGGATTTAGAAAATCAAAAACATCCCACTTCTCCTTCTAAACCTAAAAAAGCTTTAATAATATCTGTAGGATTTTTATCTTCTTTATTTTTATCTATATTTGTTGCTTTAATTATTGAAGCTTTGGAAAGTAGAAAGCACTCTATAAGACAAGCTTCAAATCAATAAAAAAACTTTGCTAAAATATTAGAAAATTGTATAAGTTCATATAGACAGTGAACACCTACCCCTGTAAAATAAATTTACTAAACAGGAGGTAGGTAAAATGAAAGGCATTATAGGAGCGCCAATGTATATAACAAAACTCTTTACAAAAAAACTATCAAACAAAATAAAAGATGTCCCACTAACAAGAGAAGTTAAAAAAAGACTTAATATGGATACAGCATTACCAAAAAACCAAAAACATCTCAAAAACATGCAGATACTTCAAAATATCAAGAAACACATTCTATAAATGGCTAAAAAGATATGAAAAAGATGGACTTGAAGGTCTTTACGATAAACCTAAAACCCCAATAAACACAAGAAA
>NZ_JHUV01000007.1 GCF_000619805.1 Sulfurihydrogenibium subterraneum DSM 15120
AACACCCGGCTTCCATTCCGAACCCGGCAGTTAAGCCCACCAGCGCCCATGATACTGATCGGGAGACCGATCGGGAAAGTAGGTCGACGCCGGGGTTATTATCTATCTTTCTACCTTACTCATATTTTTTAATTCATACGTTATTTTTTATGAACTCATTACATTTTTACTTGCAACAATTATCTGCATTCTTTACTATAGAAGATCATTTTTTTCTCACAATGTGGCAAATATCAAAAACCAGTAAGCTATTTGTATATTTATTTTTATGCTCCTATAGAACCCGATAATAGCTTTTTTCTTTTCTGCTAATCCAATGCTGTCTTAAAAAGTTCCCGAGTAAGTTAAGACTTTCTTATCTTTTTTGAGAAAAATGGCAAATGAAATTATTTTCTTTATTAACATTCTTATAGTTTCCAAGGAAAAAGGAAATTTATCCTTTCTTATCTAAGATCATCCAAAATGTAACCAGATATTATCAAGTCTTTCCTATCCTTTGGTAAAAAAAAGAGATGCCATCTTGATAATGTCAAACCTTTAAGCAAAGCTAAGTATTTCCTTATATTTGTGTAAACATTTAATTACCGACTTTTTTACCGTTCAAGAGGTGTAGCTGATTACTCTTTTTGAACTCTTTGAAAGGTCAAGATCGAAAACTTTATCCAAACCTTTTAAAGTAACTCCTAAGAATGTTAAGATACTTGCTAAAGCATTTTTTTTCCGTAGTCTTTGGTAATTCTATTTTGACCTTTGATGATATAAGATATATGTCTATCCCCTCCGTCTCTAAGATGAGTTTTTTGTAAATGCTTCCCGTGAGTGCCCCTTCCCTTCTGGGTTTTCCCAGAACTATCTTTGTTATACCTTCTCTCTTGGCATAATTTATAATTTCCTGAGCCACATCTTTGCCCTTTATGCGCTCCACCCTGCCCCCGAGCCTTCTTGCCAAATCCAGAGCCCTTTCCAGCCACTTTTTCTCTTCTTCCGTAAAGTCCTTGCTTTTCTCGGTTTCTACAAAAAGCGCTATCCATTCAACTCCTCCAAGCTCAGAAGCAATTCTGTATGTAGCTCTCACCAGCTGGCTGGCATACGGACTTGCGTAAACTCCCACAAGGATTTCCTCTTTGAACCCCAGAGGAGTGGTAATGCCTCTCCTGCGCAGGTAGTTTTTCAGCTTCTGGTCAAGCTGATTGTATAAGTTCATATGTACAGTGAGCACCTACCTCTTGCCAAAAAAAAACATCTCAAAAACATGCAGATACTTCAAAATATCAAGAAACACATTC